>JASBVU010000035.1 GCA_029960905.1 Thermoanaerobacterium sp. | reverse complement strand
CCTTCTGGTGTCTCGTCAGATAGAGAGGACATTTGAGCAGCCATTGCTAATTCATTTTCTGTAACACCTGGCGCAGGAATAAATTCTGTAGCCATTCTATTTCCAAATGTAATTGTGCCTGTTTTATCTAATAAAAGCACATCTACATCACCAGCAGCCTCGACAGCGCGGCCAGACATAGCCAATATATTCTTTTTTATAAGTCTGTCCATGCCTGCTATGCCTATTGTGCTTAATAGTCCTCCTATTGTGGTTGGTATAAGACATACAAGCAATGCAATAAGTGTTGGAATTGATATTTTTGTCCCTGAATAAATTGCATAGGGTTCGATTGTAACTGTGGCTAAAAGCAGTATTATAGTGAGCCCTATAAGCATAATTGTCAATGCAATCTCATTTGGCGTCTTTTGTCTTTTTGCACCTTCTACAAGGCTTATCATTTTGTCAAGAAAAGATTCACCTGGATCTGAAGAGATTTTTACTTTTATCCAGTCTGATAAGACTTTTGTACCAGCAGTTACAGAGCTTCTGTCACCACCAGATTCTCTTATGACAGGTGCAGATTCTCCAGTAATTGCGCTTTCATCTACAGACGCTACACCTTCGATTACTTCTCCATCACCTGGAATTATGTCACCAGCTTCGACGAGGACAACATCACCTTTTTTAAGAGTAGATCCCAATACTACCTCAGTTTTATCCCCTATTAATTTTTTTGCTTTTATATCTTTTCTTGTCTTCCGCAATGCATCAGCTTGAGCCTTGCCTCGCCCTTCAGCTAAAGACTCTGCAAAATTTGCAAACAAGACGGTAAACCACAGCCATATTGAGATTTGTAAGTCAAAATTTCTTTCAGCACTTTTACTTATGAAATCCATGATTGTTATTATAGTTGTCAATATTGAACCTATTTCTACAATAAACATTACAGGATTTCTAAAAAGTGTTGCAGGGTTTAATTTTTTAAAAGCATTTTTTATGAGTTCTTTACTATTTATATTCATTCGCGTAGATTCTTTTTTGCTCATATTAATACCTCCATGGTTAGAACAATTTTCCAGCATTCATTAGCAATTGTTCAATTATTGGGCCTAAAGAAAGAGCAGGGAAAAAGGTTAAAGCACCAATTATCAGTACTATTCCTACTAAGAGTACTGAAAACAAAGCATTATCAGTAGGAAATGTTCCTACACTGGCCGGTACAATCTTTTTATTTGCCAAACTCCCCGCAATGGCTAGTACTGGTATGATAACGCCAAATCTGCCAATAATCATTGCGATTGAGGTGATTAAATTGTAAAACATTGTGTTAGAATTAAGTCCGGCAAAAGCACTTCCATTATTTCCTGCTGTAGAAGCAAAAGCATACAATATTTCGCTTAACCCATGCGGACCATGATTTAATAGTGAACTTGTACCAGCTTTTGTCACAGATGCAATAGCGCTTCCTATAAGGATTGTAGAAGCTGGTATTATGATGGCTAATATTGACATCTTCATCTCGTATGATTCTATCTTTTTGCCGATGTATTCAGGTGTTCGTCCCACCATAAGGCCTACAATAAAAACTGCTAAAAAAGCATCTATTAGCATTGAATAAAGACCTGAACCAACACCTCCAAATATGACTTCTCCAAGCATCATTTGAAGCATTGGTATTAGTCCGCCTAAAGGTGTCATACTGTCTAAAGAAGAATTTACCGCACCACAAGACGCTGCTGTTGTGACTGTTGAAAATAATGAAGAACCAGCTATTCCGAATCTGACTTCTTTCCCTTCCATCGCAGATGGACCAGTTATATTTATATGGTTTATGATTGGATTGCCAGTTTTTTCTGAATAATATGTTGTACCTAACATGATGACAAATAAAATAAGCATGGCGCTAAAAATAGCCCATCCTTGCCTTGTGTTTTTTACCATTTTACCAAATGCATAAGGCAAGGAAGCTGGTATAGCAAGTATTGCAAGCATTTCTAACATATTTGTAAACGGCGTTGGATTTTCAAAAGGATGTGCAGAATTTGCACCAAAAAAGCCTCCGCCGTTTGTTCCTAGCATTTTAATTGCTTCCTGAGAAGCTACAGGACCCATTGCTATGACTTGCTTTAGCCCTTCTAATGTATGTACTTTAACATAGCTACTAAAGTTTTGTATTACTCCCTGCTGTGTAAGGATTAAAGAAAGAATTAATGAAAGAGGCAAGAAAATCCATATTATTGATTTTGTAATATCCACCCAAAAATTGCCTATGTCTTTTGTAGAATGTCGCATTATGCCTCTAATTAAAGCAATCGCCACTGATAGTCCAGTAGCAGCAGATAAAAAGTTTTGAACTGTTAACCCTAACATTTGAGACAAATAACTTACAGTTGTTTCACCACTATATGCTTGCCAGTTTGTGTTTGTTACAAAACTTACTGCCGTATTTAAAGCAAGATGCCAAGATGAAATTCCATTTAGTTTTTGAGGATTTAATGGCAATTTGCCTTGCGATACAAGTATAATAAAGAGAAAGATTATGCCTAAAAAATTAAATATAAGCAATGACAAAGCATACTCTTTCCAATTCATTTCATGGTTTTCATCTATACCTGTAATTTTATAAACAAATTTTTCGATTGGTTTTGCTACAAAATCAAAGAATGTATGCTGATTAGTAAATACCTTTGCTATATAGGAACCAAGTGGTATTGCAATTATCACTAAAAGACATATAAATATTAGCATTTGTAAAATATCATATATCATAATAATCCTCCCTGACATTTATCATAATTCATCAGCTTTTAAGAGCATATAAACTAAATAAAAAAGTATTACAAACGATATTATACCACCTACTACAAATTCAATATTCATTCAAAACTCCTCCTTAAAAATAAAATAATCAATGCTTTTAGGCATGAGTAAATTATAATACACGGGAAAATAAAACAAAAGTTTCATTAAATTTTCATTAAAAAATAATCCATATTATCAAATACCTTTATATTAAATTATCTCACTAATACACATATTATCACTTTTTTTCGCGTTTTTTCGTAAGAATGCTTTATTGACTTTATATTTTTTGAAAATTATACTTTAAATATCAAAAGGTGAAATGTAGGTAGGTGTATTTAATGCTTAAAACATTAAAAGGCAAAATATCAGTTGTGTATTTGTTACTTGTTGTGTTAGTATTGGTAGTCGGAATAATATCTGGCATTAACATGTATTATCTCAGTAAGACTATAGATGGTTTAATGATTGATAATTATAAAAGCATAAAAGCTGTTAATTTGATGAATGAGGAGATAGAAAATCAAAACAATGCGATATTGACATTTATATATGAGGACAGACAAGCTGGCATAAAACAATTTAACCAGGACAGTTCTGTATTTTATAATTGGTACAATGTTGAAGCAAACAATATAACGGAAAAAATAACGGAAAAAAACGAAGGCAATTATGTTGATGAGATAAAAAATGCGTACATTGATTTTACAACAAGTTTTTCATATTTGCAAGGGATGCCATCAGGGAATAAAGATGCCATGTTAAATTATTATAATATGAAGATAAAGCCTAACTATGATCATATAAAAGAACTATTAAATTCCCTTGCCAAGTTAAACGAAAATGCTATGTTTGAAAAAAAGACTAATGCAACGTTGGATGCAAAAAATTCCATGTACACTATTTTATTAGTTACACTTTTGACAGCTATTTTTGGATTTATAATATCCTTAATATTTACTAATAGATTTTTAAAGCCAATGGAATATTTAATAAAATCTATAAGGGAAGTAAAAGAAGGAGAACTTGATCAAGTCATATCAATTAAGACAGATGATGAATTAGGAAAATTAGCAATAGAATTTAATAACATGATAAAACGACTTAAACAATATGAAGAAAGTCAATTAGGTAAGATAATTGATGAGCGCAACAAAACGTTGTCTATAGTAAAGAGTATAAATGACCCTTTATTAGTGCTTAATTCAGATTATGAAATAATATTATTAAATAGTGCGGCTGAAGAATTATTTGAAGTTGAAGAAAAAAATGCCATTGATAAGCATTTTCTTATGTCTGTTAAGGATGAGAAGCTTTTTGAACAAATAAATGCGATTGTTGATTCAAAATTTAATATTAACAAGGTTGAGCAGATTAAATACGGTGATAAATATTATGATGTTACAATTACTCCAATAGAAAATTACAAATCTGAAATATCAGATATACTATTAGTTTTTCACAATATAACTGAGTTTAAGGAGTTAGAACAAGCAAAAGACGATTTCATATCAATAATTTCACATGAATTTAAAACACCGTTAACATCCATAATGATGGGTGCAAGTATGATTTTAGAAGAAAAAATAGGAAATATTAATGAAAAGCAAAAGAGCACACTTATAGCAATCGAAGAAGAAGGTGAAAAGCTTACTGAATTAGTTAATGAATTGATTGAACTTACAAAAATTGAGTCTGGTAAAGAAATGTACAATTTTAAATGTTGTTCCATATTTGGGATAGTACAAAATACCGTAAAGCCACTGTATAATATTGCTAATGAAAAAGGTGTAAACCTGATTAATACAGTTGATGAAGATATGCCATGCGTATATGCTGATCCAGAAAAGATAACGTGGGTTTTAAATAATCTCATAACAAATGCCTTGAAGTACACTGATGCAGGTGATGATATTACGATTAGTGCGTCGATTAGTGACAACTTCATGCAAATTTCTGTTAAAGACACTGGTGTAGGAATACCTAAAGAATATAAAGATAAAATTTTTGATAAATTTTTCCATGTAAATAGTAACGACGAATTTGAGATTAAAGGCACTGGATTGGGGCTTGCTGTAGTAAAAGAGATTGTAGAAGCACACGGTGGAAAAGTATGGTGTGAAAGCGATATAGACGTAGGAAGCAATTTCATGTTTACGCTTCCTATATGCGATGAAAGAGGGTAAATTTTTATGAAGAAAGTTTTAGTTGCAGATGATACTAAAAATATTAGAATGCTTTTAACTACTTGTCTTGAATCCGAAGGATTCAATGTTATAACAGCTAAAGACGGTGAAGAAGCACTTGAAATATTAAAAAATGGTGATGTAGAGCTTGCATTTTTAGATATTAAAATGCCACTTTTAAGTGGCACCGAAGTTTTAAGAAAGATAAGGTCTTGTGGGATAACGACGCCTGTCATAATAATAACGGCATTTGCCACGATAAAAAATGCGATTGAGTGCACAAAATTAGGTGCTGTAGAGTATATACAAAAGCCGTTTACTGTTAAAAGAGTTAAATCTGTTTTGGAGAAAATGATTGATGAACACGAAAAAATAAAGGAAAATGACACAAATAATTTAATACACGAAATAGAAAATTTAATTGATAATAATAATTTCATTGAAGCACTTGATATGCTTAAAAAATCTGGCGTAAATCCGGACGATCCACGATTTTACCTTTTGTACCATAAGATATACGATGGCTTAGGGGACAAAGAGATGTCTCGCAAATTTTTGAAAGCATATAAAATATTTAATGAAGATTGAATTATAAAATTATAAAGTTCAGTTAATATAGATAGAAATCATTTGGAGTGATTTTAAATAAATTTTTACACATTGTTCATAATTTTTTCATAAATGAAAGATATAATTATACTTGAAAGTTAAAGCCTCTCCTTGACCTCCCTTATTAATAATAGCAGCCCGAAAAAATTTGGGCTGCATTTTACTTTCTAATATTATTTTCTTACAAAAAGTTAACAAATTATTCAACAATTTTTTAAAACTAACGTGTATAATTAATAGTTAAGTACTGATTAATATTTTTCACTGGAAAGGAATGATAGGATGAAAAAGAAATATATTGCCATCATTGTTGCTTTAGTCCTTATTGTTGGCAGCACAGCTTATTATTTTGCGAAGGTAAAAAACACACAAAAAACATCAGGAGCTCCATACGCGACAGTAACAAGAGGAAACATAGTTATGCATATAGACGGTTCAGGGAATCTTGATGTGGATAAAAGGGTGATAACGTTAAAAGGCAATGGAACAGTGGCAAAAGTTTATCACAAAGTTGGCGATAAAGTAAAAGCTGGCGAGCTACTTTATCAGATTGAAGATGACAATTTAAGTCAGCAAGTACAAAATGCTCTTATAAGTGTGGAACTTGCTCAACAGCAGCTTGATAATGATACTAAAACATATAATAACACTGTATCAAATCAGAATATTGTATCGCCATATTCAGGAATCGTTGATAGTGTAAATGTTTCAACAGGACAAAACGTCAATCCCGGAACAACTATAGCTACAATTGCCGATTATTCGAATGCGACTGTGAGAGTGCCGTTTAATGGTTCACAAATAAATGATATAAAAGTTGGTCAAAGCGCAGATATATACCTATATGATTCTTATGCAACAGTAACTGGTACTGTGACAGATGTTTCAACACAAGCAATACCTGTCAATGGAGCACCATATTATTATGTAACGGTAACATTGCCAAATCCAGGTGCATTGACAGATGGAAGTAAAGTGCAAGTGACAGTACATACAAGTGCTGGTGATGAAAGAGCGATTCAAGATGGTACACTTAGCGTCAAAACTACCAGCGTAGTTTCATCAAAAATACAAGGAACTGTAGCAAGTGTCAATGTAAAACAAGGGCAGAAAATAAATGCGGGCACAGTATTAGCTACATTGACTACAAACGTTGATGATATGGCAATAAAAAGAGATCAATTGAACCTACAGCAGGCTCAAAATAATTACAATAACCTGCAGAGCCAGTTAAATAATTTAAGTATATATGCACCGATTGACGGTGTCATCATTTCACAAAATATAAATGAAGGCGACGAACTTGGTTCAAATTCCTATAGCGCATCTGCAAGTAGCAGCGCAAGTTCAAACACTAGTAATAGTGCCACTTCCAACAGTAGTGGTGATGTTGCTGTAAGTAGTTTGTCATCACTGACAAGTCAAGCGGAAACAGCCGTGATCATTAATGATAGCAATTATTCAGTAGATGTGCCTATAGATGAAACAGACATTAGCAAGATTAAAGTTGGGCAAAAAGTGACTTTGACAACAGACGATTTGCCTGGAGAGACTTTTAATGGAACAGTAACGGAAATATCGTCTATACCAACGATACAAAACAATGTGGCTTCTTATGATGTAACTATATCATTGCCTTATACAGACAAATTGAAATTAGGTCAAACAATGAATGCCTCGATAATTGTGGCAGAGAAAGATAATGCACTTTTGCTTCCAATTGAAGCGGTTCAGACTAATGGAAATAACAAATATGTGATATTATATGATGAAAATAATTCGAATAACAGTAGCAGAAGAAGAAATATAAAACAAGTTCAAACAGGTCTTTATGACGACAAATATATAGAGATAGTAAGTGGATTAAACGAGGGCGATAAAGTATTGATATTTGGTGCTGCGGCAACTTCATCAAATGGCAATAGCAATCGCAGTAGCTTTGGTGGATTTGGCGGCGGTGGCAATTTTGGCAATAGAAGCTTTGGCGGCGGAGCAGGAGGAGCAGGTTTTATAGTGAGACAACAATCTGGCGGGAATAGGAGTAGAAATTAGCTATGGAAGATAATAGAATAGCGAGCAAAAATGTCATAACGATGAGAAACCTATCCAAGATATACAAGATGGGAGACAACGAAGTAAAAGCTTTGGACAATATAAACTTAACCGTCGATGAAGGAGAATTTGTATCAATAGTAGGACCATCAGGCTCAGGAAAATCCACACTGATGAACATAATAGGATGTTTGGACGTAATGACAGAAGGTGAATACTACTTAAACGGAAACGACACAAGCAAGTTAAATGAAAACAAACTGGCTGAATTAAGATCCAGCGAAATAGGCTTCATATTCCAAAGCTTCAACCTGCTTCAAAAACTTACAGCGTTGGAAAATGTAGAACTTCCAATGATATATAAAGGCATACCTGCAAAAGAAAGATACAATAGAGCTGTAGAGCTCCTTACTATGGTAGGGCTTGAAAAAAGAATACACCATAAACCTACAGAGCTATCAGGAGGACAGCAACAGAGAGTGGCAATAGCAAGAGCCTTAGCTAACAACCCACACCTTATACTAGCAGACGAACCGACAGGAAACTTAGACTCTCAAAGTGGCAAAGAAGTCATGAAAATAATAAAAGAATTAAACGAAAGAGGCAACACCATAATACTCATAACACACGACATAAACGTAGCAAACCAAGCAAAAAGGACTGTAAAAATAATGGACGGCAAAATATATGAATAAAAGGAAGTGCGTAAAATGGCATTGATGCAGGCAATAAAAATGTCTCTAAAAAGCATAATAGACAACAAACTAAGATCATTTCTCACCATGCTGGGAATAGTAATAGGCGTAATGTCAGTAATAGGCTTAGTAAGCTTAGGACAAGGAGCCACAGAAGGAGTAACATCGCAAATAAAAAGCATGGGTTCAAACCTAATAATGGTATCGATAATGGGCAGGGGCATGGACACATCCCTGTCCTACAGCCAAGCCATGTCAATAGGAGACTCACCGTACATATCGCAAATATCCCCTATAATGAGTGCCAACGCATATGCCAAGTACGGTGACCAATCATACGAAGAAAACATAAGCGGAGTAAACGAAAACTACATGACACTGAGAAATTTAAAACTAAAAGAAGGGAGATTCATACTATCAATAGACAATGACATGAGGCAAAAAGTAGCAGTAATAGGCAGCAACGTAGCCAGCGACCTATTTGGGTTCACAGACCCATTAGGCAAAACAATACAACTGGATGGAAACAACTTCACAGTAGTAGGAGTATTAGCATCTGGAGGATCATCAATATCAAACTCCTATGACGACTCAATATTCATACCAATAAAGACAATGTTCGTATTCCAGAGAAACAGAGGGATAACACAGATATATCTAAGCGCATCATCAGAACAATACGTAAACATAGCACAGTACCACGTAGAAAACATGCTAAATACAATATTCAAAGGCGATACAAACGCATATAGAATAATGAATCAATCAGATTTATTGTCGACAGTAAATAGCGTCAGCAACACATTGTCGATGATGCTGGGCGGAATAGCAGGCATAGCATTAATAGTAGGTGGCATAGGCATAATGAACATAATGTTAGTATCAGTCACAGAGAGGACGAGAGAAATAGGTATAAGAAAAGCATTAGGAGCCAAGAAAAGAGACATACTGCTGCAGTTTATGATAGAATCATTGACAATAAGCGGAGTAGGAGGAATAGTAGGAGTAATTTTCGGATTTATAGCATCGTATCTGATGGGACACTTTATGAACTTGACAGTAAGCCCATCCATAAATACGATATTAATATCATTTTCATTTTCCCTCTTAATAGGCTTATTCTTTGGGATATATCCTGCTAATAAGGCAGCAGGGCTTAAACCGATTGAGGCTTTGCGATACGAGTAAAGAATGGCAATTGAAATAAACATTAACAAAAAATATACACTTATTTAACAGTTTGTTAAAAATTTTGGGCTATAATGAATTTAAAATAAAACTGAAGGAGGATTTTCCTATGACAGGGAAAAGCAAAAAAATTATTGCGACAGCTGTTATTAGCACGGTACTGCTGACATCAATAGCTTTCGCAGACACATCAACATCATCTTCTCAGGCTAATTCAAATGCCTCTACAAGTCAAACAGTTAAGACAAACAAAAAGTTTGACCCAATACAAGCGCTAGAAAATCTAAAGACAAAAATTGAAGAAAAGTATAGTCAAGGCAAGATTAGCCAAGATGAGGAAAACAAGATTTTGACTAAAATAAATACTGCTGAACAGAAGATAGAAGATTTTAACAATATGACGTTAGATCAGAAAAAGCAAACGCTGATAAATGATTTTACAAATATTATTAATAATCAAGTAAAGAATGGCAAGATTACTCAAGATAAAGCTAATACTCTTATTAAGAATTTTACAGATAAAGTCAATAAATGGGATGGAAATGGCTATCCACAATTTGTTATGCGTTATTTAAAGAAGTACATGGGTGTAGTACATGAAAAGTTTAGTCCTATGGAAAGATTTAAAAAAGTACTTGATAAAGCAGTTAAGAATAATCAAATAACATCAGCGCAAGAGCAGGAAATACTTAATGATTTAAAAGGAAGCAAAGCAAATACTTCTAAAAGTACCACAACAGTAAATTCAGATGCTTCTAATACATTATGATCTTAATAATGATTACAGAGGACATAACATAATTAATATAACCTCCCTATAGTCTAGCAGCCTAACGTTGTGTTGGGCTGCATTTTTAAAATACATAATTATGGAACAAAAGAGGTAATCAAAAATGAAATGTCCTAATTGTAAAAGTAAAAATGTCGGTAAAATTGGAGGTAATTTATTTTTCTGCAGAGAGTGTTTTTGTGAAATAAAAGTAAAGGGTA
>JASBVU010000602.1 GCA_029960905.1 Thermoanaerobacterium sp. | reverse complement strand
TAAGTTGGAATAACATTATAGATTTAAGCGAATATGAACTTTGGAATAACGGAAAGAACATTAGCTTAGTCTGAAAATATTTCTGCAACTGATATGTAAACCTATTTCAATATATAAGAAGGTGATCAAAATTTTTGATGAATACATCACATGGCTTCAAAACAAAGGTAAAATGGAAAGCACAATTAATTCATACATTAAAATCATTGAGCGATTTATGAAATGGTATTTTGACAGCTATGACAGGGAATTTGATGGCAAAATATTATCTTTGCACATAAGAAACTATAAATCATACTTAATGACTGTAAAAAAACTAAACGCCAAGACAATTAACAATAACTTATCTGCTATTAAGAATTACTGCGATTTTCTTATAGACAAGGGTATTCTGGACGCTAATCCAGTAATCGAAGACTATTTTATTGATATACAGGATCAAGGCGTTTCTCCTGCCAAGTTAGAAAATAAAGATTTTAACAAATTAGAAGAAGCTGTTGTTCATTTTGGCACTGCAAGAGATATTGCTGTATTTTATACTCTTGCTTATACGGGCATAAGAGTCTCTGAACTTTGCAATATCAGGCTTAATGACATTGCTAAGGATGAACTGGTTATTTATTATGGCAAAGGCGGCAAACAAAGAAAAATACCTTTAAATAGAACAGTTAAAGAGTCAATTGATAATTGGTTTAAAGAAAGAGAGAAATATAAATATTCTTATTTAGATTATCTTTTTATTTCTGAAAGAGGCAAATTAGATAGGACTACAGTCCATAGAATGATTAAAGAGTATTGTTATATGGCTAAAATAGAGCCGATTGGGCCGCATCAGCTAAGGCATTATTTTTGCAAACATGCTTTGGAGAAAGGATTCACTATTACCGAAGTTGCTGCTCTTGCAGGACATTCAAGAATTACTACTACGCAGATATACATTAATCCTTCTATGCAGGAATTGAAGGAGAAGATAGAAAGATTATAAGCATCTTAGGAGTTTTAATCAGAAAGTAATATATAAAAGTATAAACTCTTTAATTTATGTTTATACTCTATTTGAAGAAAAAGCTTTTTATAATTGTAAAGTGTATATTAATCTAATATAATGTAATTAAAGACATGAAGGAGTGGTTTTTTATGATAATCCAAAATACAAATTTTGCTATTGTTTATCCAAGAATAGATAATTTACGAAGAAAATTTGTAGAGCATGAAGATGAATTATCTGAATATTTCCTTCCATATAATATTTTGCCTATACCAGATGATGCTCCTGAAGACATACCAAGAATTACTATGACAACAAAAAATGGACACTCAAATTTGCAAATTTCTCTTAATGCAATGATGCTTAATACAAATTATGATGATGTATTTCAAAATAGCTGGGATAATTGTTTAGAATATTTAAAAAAAAGAGTTAATAATACTTATAAAATACTTCAGGATACATTAAAACAAGACAAATTCCTTTTTACAGGATTAACTACACAAATGATTTTTGATGACATTAATGAAAATCCTATAAAATTAA
>JASBVU010000034.1 GCA_029960905.1 Thermoanaerobacterium sp. | reverse complement strand
ATTGCCACACAGTATGTAGACATGGATGGAAATCCAACAATGGAGATGCCTTACAATCCTAATGGTTCTTACTGGGCTATAGAAGGCATTACAAGTCCTGATGGCAGGATACTTGGTAAAATGGGACACTCTGAAAGGATTGGTAAAAACGTGGCCAAAAATATATACGGCAACAAAGATCAAAAGATATTTGAAGCGGGTGTCGAATACTTTAAATAAGAAACATAAAAGGTTACGATTCTATAACCTTTTATGTTTCTTCTGTTTTTATCTTGTGAGGGCTTTGGTTCCAGTCTGGTTTTGGACCTCTTAAGTATGATATAAATGAAGCTATTAAGCTAAATATCATTGATATTAAAAATGCTTCTCTTAGCCCGGATATAAATTGCGTTATGGCAATACCTTTTGAACCGACTTGTGTGCCGACGAAAAGAGCTTGCATTGCTTCAGGAGTTATGCTTGATGATACGATTGCCATTGATAATGCTATGCTTATTACCTGTCCAGCGTTATTCATCATTGTTCTCGTTCCGGCGGCAATACCTCTTCTGTCAGACGGTACAGAGCCCATTATTTCACTTGTATTAGGTGAGAAAAACATGCCAGACCCAAATCCCATAATAAGCATCCAAATAATGAGCTCTGTAAGTGATGTTTTAGGTGATATTCTTATAAAGCCGAATAAACCGATAGCGGAAATTAAAAGCCCTATAGAGCTTAATGCCCTAGCACCATATTTATCGGATAAATATCCGCTTATTGGTGATACAACCATCATAGATAATGCAAAAGGCGTTAAGAATATTCCCGCCTTTAATGGGTCCATTGCTTTTATTCCTTGTAAATAAAATATGAGTAAAAATGTTACTGCACCTCTTGCAATACCGTTAAGCAATGTGCTGCCAAAAGCAAATGCTAAAATTCTCGTTTTAAACAATCTTAAATCCAGCATAGGCTGTTCAGTAGTATTTTCCACGTAAATAAACGCTAAAATCATCGCTATCGATATGATGAATAAAGTTATGATTGACTTATTGTACCATCCTACAAATCCTCCAAAAGATAATGCAATTAAAAACAGCAATAATCCAACTGTGAAAAGCAGTGTGCCTTTTAAGTCAAACTTTTGGCCTTCTGGTATTTTGTCAAGCTCTTTCAGCTGGATCACCGCCCATAAAGTACCTGTTATTCCAAATGGCACATTTATATAGAATATATACCTCCATCCTAAACTCGTCAAAAATCCTCCTAATATAGGTCCTATTACAGAAGCTATGCTTACTACCATGCTGTTAATGCCAAGAGCTTTGCCAAGCTCGTTTTTTGGGAAAGCATCTGCTACGATTGCTGTGCTATTTGCAACCATTAAAGAACCACCAACTGACTGTACTATTCTGTATATAAGTAGTTGTATTCCACTATTTGAAATGCCACATAGCAACGAACCAATAGTAAATATGGCAAAACCGTATACATACAATTTTTTCCTTCCAAACATGTCAGCGATTCTTCCTATTGCAGGAACTAAAATAGTCAGCGACAGCATATATCCCATTACAATCCACATGATGATACCCATGTTTGCATTTAAACCCTTCATAATATCAGGAAGTGATATTAAAAGCATACTGCCGTTTAATACGGAAAAAAGGGCTCCAAGTGTAGTACATGATAAAGCGATCCATTTGTAACTAATGCTTTTCATTCTTTATTTACCTCCTTTGATTTTTGCTTTAATTTAGACAAATCTATTAAAAGTTCTTCAAATTTTTGCTTTGCCATCAATAGTTTTTTACTCTTTTCTTCAATCAATTCTATTTGTTTTTCAATCAATTTAGCGTAGTTATCGATTGTTTCTGCGTCTGCAAGTTCACCTGATAATATGTTTTTGACGTTTTTATCAAGTTCTAGGGCGGCTTTAATTTCAGACAAGCTGAAGCCAAGTGAATCTTTCAAAGATATTATCTTTTGAATTTTTTCTATGTCTTCATCGGTGTACAATCTGTATCCTGAATCCGTCCTTTTAGGCGAAATAAGGTTTAAATCTTCATAATACCTAATAGCCCTTTTTGTTAAACCTGTTTTTATTGAAACATCTTCTATTTTGTAATATTTTTCTCCCATGTTAAAACCTCCAGAAAAATATTCTACTACTTATTAACATTAACGTCAAGGTTAATGTTAAATTATTTAATAATTTTCATAAGAAAAAACTTTAAAATACATTATTTGCGGTATAATATATACTTGAAAGGTAATTATAACCAATATGGAGGTAGGATTATGGGTAAATTAATGTCAGCATATTTAATGCCGCACCCGCCTATAATTGTTCATGAGGTGGGAAGAGGTGAAGAACATAAAATTCAAAAGACGATAGATTCCTTTGAAAAAGCATCTCGCAATATAGAAAGTCAAAAACCAGATACAATAATTATTATCTCACCACATGCGTATGTATTTAGTGATGCTGTTTCTATCGACATGATGGAAAAAGTTGAAGGTGATTTAGGGCAGTTTGGTGCTTACAACGTAAAGATGGAGTTCCAGGGTGATTTATCGTTGGCGAGTGACATAGTTAAAAACGCAGAAAATGAAAAAATACCTGTAGCCAAAATAGATGACAAAATGATAAATAGATTTAAGCTTTCAAAGAAACTTGACCACGGTTCAATTGTTCCATTGTATTTCATCAGAAAGTATATTGATGGTTTTAAACTTATAAGAATGTCCTATGGTTTTTTGCCATTTGAAAAGTTATATGATTTTGGAGTCCAAATCGGGAAGTCCATCAGAGAAAGCGATAGAAACGTTGTGTTTATTGCAAGTGGTGATTTATCTCATAAATTGACACCCGACAGTCCTAATGGATATACACCAAACGGAAAAGTTTTTGATGAGAAATTGTTGAACTTGTTAAGAGATTTTAAAGTGAAAGAAATAATAAATATGGACAAAGAACTTATAAGTGATGCCGCTGAATGTGGATTTAGATCTGTTTGCGTTATGTTGGGTGTGCTGGATGGCTACAAAGTGAAGACCAACATTTTATCTTATGAAGGTCCTTTTGGGGTGGGATACGGTGTAGCTGAGTTCATTTCCGAAAGTTATACAGGTATAGGTTTATTGGATGAACTGTATAAAATAAAAAAAGAGAGAATAGATAATATAAGGAAATCAGAAGATGCTTATGTGAAGTTAGCGAGAGAAAGCCTAGAATATTATTTAAAAAATAATAGGATTATGAGTGTTCCGAACGGTTTACCGGAAGAAATGATAAAAACAAAAGCAGGTGTATTTGTATCATTGCATAAAGATGGAGAATTAAGAGGGTGTATAGGTACCATATATCCTTCAAAGAATAATATCGCAGAAGAAATCATAAGAAATGCAGTAAGCGCTGGTACAGAAGATCCAAGGTTTTATCCTGTTGAGTTAGATGAACTTGACGATATAGTGTATTCAGTTGATGTTTTGACAAAACCTGAGCCTGTAAAATCAAAAGATGAACTTGATGCAAAAAAGTATGGTGTAATCGTAAAAAGCGGTTATAAAAGCGGGCTCTTGTTGCCAGACCTTGATGGGGTTGATACAGTTGATCAGCAGATATCTATTGCGCTTAGAAAAGCTGGGATTGCGCCAGATGAAAAATATACTCTTGAAAGATTTCAGGTTGTGAGGCATAAATGAAAGAAGCGATGTTTTATGAGAAGATAGACAACGACAGTGTGCACTGCTTATTGTGTCCGCAAGATTGTATAATAAATGATGGGAAATATGGATTTTGCCGTGCTAGAAAAAACATTAGTGGAGTGTTATACTCCGAAAATTATGGAAAGATTGCATCTATAGCTATGGATCCAATAGAGAAAAAGCCTTTGTACCATTTCATGCCCGGCAGCCATATACTATCTGTTGGTACATACGGCTGTAACCTAAGATGTCAATTTTGTCAAAATTGGGAGATATCTCAACAAAGGCTGGAAGGTGAATACCTATCGCCAAGCAAATTGGTAGAAATCGCAAAAAGGTAGCAAGGGAATATTGGAATTGCGTACACTTATAATGAACCATCAATCTGGTATGAATATGTGTTAGATTCCGCGAAAATTTCACATAAAGAAGGTCTTAAAAACGTGCTTGTGACAAATGGGTATATAAATATCGATCCCTTAAAAGAGCTTTTGCAATACATTGATGCAGTTAATATAGACGTAAAGGCTTTTTCTAATGAATATTATAAAAAAATATGTCATGGAGATCTGGAAAGTGTATTGAAAGTTGTTGAAGAAGCTGCACTATACTGTCATGTAGAAATAACCACATTGGTGGTAACAGGTGAAAATGACGATTATACTGAAATTGAGGAACTTTGCAAATGGGTATCAAATATAAACAAAGATATTCCTATACATTTTTCTAAGTATTTTCCTCGATATAAAATGAAAAATCCAGAGACACCAATAGAAGTGCTTGAAGATATTTATGGCATTGCAAAAAAGTATCTTAATTATGTATATTTAGGAAATGTATCTGTATTTGACAACAATACATATTGTCCTAA
Organism: Thermoanaerobacterium sp.; assembly: GCA_029960905.1. Classification (GTDB taxonomy): domain Bacteria; phylum Bacillota; class Thermoanaerobacteria; order Thermoanaerobacterales; family Thermoanaerobacteraceae; genus Thermoanaerobacterium. The sequence goes on along the minus strand of JASBVU010000034.1, from coordinate 5,971 downwards.
TTGCGGTAATCTTTTGATAAAAAGAAGTGGCTATGTACATGCTGTAGGAATAAAAGATAATAAATGCGGTAAATGTGGCATGAAGTTTTATGGTTTGACATAAAACCACAAAAGTTAAACTTTAAATTGATATAGGTTACAATATTTATGTCGAAAAAGACAACAAATTGTAACCTATTTTTAATTTTAAAATACATCTAATAAAACCTAAAAAATAAAAATAAAAAAAATTAACATAAATATTGACTTTATGTTTTGTATAAAATATAATAAGTTTAAACAAAGATTTTAGTTACATATTTAAGTTAAATATTGATTTTTTAAACACAAATTTTCTAGTGTTTAATTCTTTGTAATTATCATAATAATACAAATAACATACCAAATGTCTAACTTTCATTTTTTGATGGTTATAGTAAATGTTTTATCAAGATTTTTACACAATATTTACGATACATACATTTCACAAAGAAGGCTTAAAATATAAAAAATATCACAGTTACAAAAGAACGGCCCATACAATTAATTTAAAGAAAATTATTGTTTTATTGCTTTCATAATTTAATTAAAAATTTTTAAAGGGGGGTGCCGTCTTTGTATTCTGTTGAAACATGGGGACTTTTTACATGATTAGGATCTGATGGTTAGGTTCTAAGGTAAAAAAGAAAGAGGGGGATTTTATGAAATTTAGAAAAATTATAAGCATGGTGCTGGTTTTTTTAATGGTGTCATTGCTTATAGTTGGATGCGGCAGCAATTCAAATTCTAGCAAAACATCTGAAAATAACAAGACTACCACAACAAGTGAGACTGCTGTAAAACCTGGAGAGGCTACGCCTCGAAATGAAACATTATATATAAGCGGTTTGCAGTGGGGACCTCCTACAACGTTTAATCCTTTAAGCCCCAGCCAGACTTCACTTCCATTGTCTGCAACCAGCATAGCAAGGGAACTTACCTATGAAACTTTGTTTATGTACAATCAGCTTGACGGCAAGATGTATCCGCTCTTGGGAAAGACATATCAGTTCTCGTCAGACAACACAGTCTGTACTGTAACTTTAAACCCTGATGCAAAATGGAATGACGGCGAAAAAATTACGGCAGATGATGTTGCATATACTTTTGAGTTAGGCAAAAAATATCCTGTTTCATGGTCCAGCAACTGGAATTACCTTGACAGTGTAACTGCAAAAGATGAAACGACGGTAGAGTTTAAGCTGAAAAGCGATAATAAAAACCCATTAATGGTTGAAGAAGCATTAGAATCAGTTTACATTCTTCCTAAACATGTTTGGACAAAGATAGAAGAAAAAGACAACAATGATTTTAGCAAGATATCAAGCGAAGTAAATGCAAATCCTGTTGCATCAGGTCCATACAAAGTTTACTATTATGACAATTCTAAAGTTGTTTTGATAAGAGATGACAACTACTGGGGCAAAGCACCTTCCATGTGGGGCAAATTACCTGCACCAAAATATATAGTGCACAATATTTTCAAGGACAACGCAGCCGGCGATACTGCTTTAAGACAAAATCAAGTAGACGTTTCACAGCAGTTTACACCTAATATACAGACATTTGGTCCAAATATAAAGACATACTTATCAAAACCTCCATACTACATGCCTGGCGTAATCCCATGGCTTGTAATCAACGTCACAAAACCGGGTCTTGACAATGCAAATGTTCGTCGTGCAATAGCAATGGCCATTGACTACGATAAGATTGCCAAAAACGCCATGAGTGGCTATTCAGGAACAATGTCACCATCATTGATGCTGCCACTTGATTCAGAGCAGAAGCTTATAGATCAAAACCAATTGGCACCTTTGCAGTGGAAATCAAATGATATCGAAGGAGCCAATGCACTCCTTGATTCGATTGGTGCAAAGAAAGGACCCGACGGCATAAGGGTGTTAAACGGACAGAAATTGTCTTTTAAAATTGAGTGCCCGACTGGATGGTCTGACTGGAATGCTGCGTTGGAAATCGTAGCGGAAAGCTGCAAGGAAATTGGTATTAATGTTCAGACATATTTCCCACAGCAATCTGTTTGGAACAATGACATGCAGACAGGCAATTTTGATATGGGAATGTACTCATATCAAGGCATTGGCATATCTTCACCATGGGCACGTGCATATCAAGCAATGAGTTCAAATGGATATGTTCCTATAGGTCAGACAGCTTATTTTAACTATGGACGGTATAAAAACAGTGAAGTCGATACATTGCTTAATCAGATTCCAAGTATAACAGATGAAAACCAATTGAAAGACGCATGGACAAAGCTTAATGAGATCTACTTAAAAGAAGTTCCGATGATCGGCTTAATGTATAGGCCGGCTGATTTCTACACCGTCAATACTTCTGTTTGGAGTGGATTCCCTGTTGAAGGGGATGGAACAAATATTCCTCCAAATATATGCATGGATGGCTATGGAATAGCGGCTCTTTACAAGATTCATTCTTCTAAATAAAAAATAGAGGAGAGTTTAAGGTGAAAAGTTATAGAAAATATATGACAAGTAAAATTGCGTGGTACGTCCTAACTTTTGTAGTAGCTGTATTTCTGAACTTTCTTTTGCCAAGGTTGATACCGGGCAATCCGGTATCAACCATTGTTTCAAAAATTACCAGTGGCATGGCAGACACAAATTCCATTAAACGTGTTTACGAGACATTTGAAAAAGAGTTTGGGCTAAATAAGCCTATTTGGGAACAATTTATGATATATGTATCAAACTTGATTCATGGCAACATGGGTACCTCTTTTGGCCAGTATCCGAGGAAAGTTACGGATATTTTAGCAAGTTCAATTGTATGGACGATAGGCCTTCAATTGCCAGCAATAATCGTAAGTTGGATTCTTGGCAATGTTTTAGGAGTTCTGGCTGCTTATATAAAAAAGGGGTTTGACAGAGTTTTATTTCCAGTTTTTCTATTTATAAGTTGTATACCTTCATTTGGCTTTGCTATTGTAATGGTGTGGCTGTTTGCAGTCGCATTAAAGATAGCACCAGCCAGTGGTGGATATGCGTTTGACATGATTCCAAGTCCTACATTGTCATTCTTTCTTTCAGTGTTACAGCATTATCAACTTCCATTTTGGTCCATAGTTTTGGTAGGAATTGGTGGTCAGTCACTTGGCATGAGAGAGATGTCGATTTATGAGCTTAATGCAGATTATGTTAAGTATTGCAGGCTACTTGGACTTAAAGATTCAAAGATCGTTAAGTATGTTTTCAAAAATGCGGTTTTGCCTCAGATAACAGGTTTGGCACTTTCTTTAGGTACGATGGTGGGCGGTGCTCTTATTACAGAGATTGTTTTTAGCTATCCTGGTTTAGGCTCAGTGCTTTTTAACGCTATTGCGGCACAGGACTTTCCTCTTATATCAGGATGCACCTTGTTAATTACTACGGGTGTTCTTGTTGCAAATTTTCTGGTAGACATTGTTTATGGATTGATAGATCCAAGAATAAAAGTGGCACAACAGGAGTGATCAAAGCATGAAAGGTAATTTTAAAACGATTTTTAAATCTGGTAAGTTTGATGTAGGATTAGCTATCTTCGCTTTATTGCTTTTATGCATTGTCATTTTTCCTTTGTTAAATAGAGAAGATCCATTAAAAATGAATTACACTATGTTTCAGCCTCCGGGACCAAATCTGCCATTAGGTTCAGATAATTTCGGGCGAAATGAATTGGTTGAATTGATTGCTGGTGGTAAAACTTCATTGATTATAGGGATTTTAGCTGGAGCAATAGCTACATGCATAGGTCTTATTATCGGGCTATCAGGTGGATATTTGGGAGGACTGGTTGACAATGTTCTATCATCTGTCACAAATATTTTTATTGTAATACCGTCATTTATCATTCTCGTGTTAATATCTGTAAGCATAAGTTCAAGGTCGTTTTTGACAACAGCATTGGTAATTGGATTTACAAGTTGGCCGTGGACTGCGCGGGCTGTGAGAGCACAGACAATATCGCTTCGAAACCGAGATCATGTAAATCTTGCAAAGGTTTCAGGGTATAGCATACCGAAGATTATTGTAATGGAGATATTGCCTTATATTGCGTCTTATGTAGGTATGGCATTTATACTTCAAGTTGCATCGGGAATCCTTTCAGAAGCGACCATATCTATGCTGGGACTTGGTCCACAAAACACTGTGACGCTTGGACTTATGTTAAATTGGGCTACTATGTATGAAGCGCATATGAGCGGTGCATGGTGGGCTTTTGTGCCGCCAGTATTGATGATTGCTCTTATTACATTTTCTCTTAATTTGATGAATACAGGTCTTGACCAAGTATTTAATCCACAGATAAGGAGTTAATAGTTATGGCTGAAATGTTGTTGCAGGTTGAAAATTTAAAAAGCGTATATAAAACCAGATTCAATGAAAGGATTGTTGCAGTAGATGATGTGTCCTTTAATTTAGAAAATGGAAAGTGCTTAGGTATCGCTGGAGAAAGCGGAAGTGGAAAATCTACCTTAGCCATGAGCATCATGGGATATTATCATCCACCACTTTTTTATGAGAGTGGAGCTATTTACATAAGTGGTATCGATATTGCTAAATTGCCATATAATCAGTTAAGAGAAAAAATTCTTGGCAAGGAAATAGCATATATACCGCAGGCAGCAATGAATGCTCTGAATCCCACACAAAAAATAATAAATCTTGTGGCAGATGTTATGAAAGAGCATGTAAAAGGAATAACAATTAATGAGATAAAAAAGATTGCTGAAGAGAGATTTGAGACTCTTAATTTGCCTAAAGACGTGCTTCAAAGGTACCCTATAGAACTTTCAGGCGGTATGAAACAGAGAACAGTTATAGCGATTTCTACGATCCTTAATCCAAAAATTCTGGTTGCAGACGAACCTACATCTGCATTGGATGTTACATCTCAGAAAATAGTCATAAAACTTTTAAAAGATTTGCTTAAAAGAGGATTTATAAAAGCTATGATATTTATAACGCATGAATTGCCACTGCTTTACAATATAGCTGACGAAATCATAGTAATGTACGCTGGTGAGGTAGTAGAATCTGGAAAAGCAGAAGAGATTATATTTGATCCAATTCATCCTTATTCACATGGACTGATGAATTCGATAATCGTTCCTGAGAAGGGCATTAAAGGAAAAAAATTAGCGGTTATACCTGGTGCCCCGCCAAATTTAAAATTAAAATTGGAAGGATGCAGATTTTTTGAACGGTGCCAATTCGCAAAAGACGAGTGTAAAAATGGCAGGATAGATATTAAATGTGCCAACGAAAGAAACTATAGATGTGTATTTGGAGTAGAAGAGCTTAAGGAGATGTATGAAGATGATAAAAAACCAGCCACTACTTAGCGGGAGAGATGTGACTAAAGTTTTTGCTGATAAGAGAAAAAAAGTCGTCGCTGTAGATCACGTAAGCTTCGATTTTAATAGCAGTGAAATTATATCAATTGTCGGTGAAAGCGGCAGTGGAAAGACGACATTAGCAAAAATGATATTAGGCTTGACAGTGCCCACATACGGTAAGATCTTTTTTAAAAGGAGTCCTATTGATTTGAAAACTAAAAAGAAAAGGATGGAATATTGGAGAAATGTACAACCAATTTTCCAAGATCCTTTTTCTTCTTTCAATATATTTAGAAAAGTAAACAATGTGCTGCTGGACTGTATGAAATTAATGGATGTCAAATTAAAAAAAGATGAAGAGCATAAATTAATTGAAGAAGCTTTAAGCTTTGTCAATTTAAGATTTGATGAAATATACAATAAATATCCTTTTGAGCTTTCAGGCGGTCAAATGCAAAGACTTATGATAGCTCGTGTTTTATTGATAAAGCCAAGTCTTGTCATAGCTGATGAACCTACATCCATGATCGATGCTTGTTCGAGAGCCAGCATACTTGATGCGTTGATGAAATTAAGAGATGAAATTGGTACAAC
>JASBVU010000601.1 GCA_029960905.1 Thermoanaerobacterium sp. | reverse complement strand
ACCCTCCAACAGGTCAAGAGAACTGGCTGTACGGTGAATACGGAAGAACGCAAGGTGCAGTAAATGTATCAGACGCAATAAAATATTCTACTGATACGTATTTTTACGAGATGGGCCGCAGAATGGGAATAGATAAAATTGACGAGTATGCTCACATGCTGGGCTTAGACCAGAAGACTGGAATAGAATTGTATGAGACAACCGGAACAATCTCCAGCAAAAAATTTAAAAGAGATTACAATTTGTCAATATTAAAATCGATGGTTAAATCTGACTCAAATCCAAATGGTAAGATAACACAGGAACAGTACGATAAGATAGTAAGCTTGATAGATAAAGGCAATTTTAGCGATTACTCAACATTTTTGCAGCTTAAGAAGATGGGAATAACAGATCCTAAATTGCAGATGACGATATGGCAGTTGATGGATGCGACTAAGTGGACTTTAGTAGATACGACCAATGCATCCATAGGTCAAGGCAGCAATCAATTTACGCCTATAGAGATTGCAAGTTACTTGTCTACATTGCTAAATGGAGGAACAAGATACAGATTGCATTTGGTTGACAAAATTGTCTCTCCTGACGGGAAGATAATCGAAAATGAAAAACCAGAAGTATTAGACAAGATAGACATACCTCAGAAATACTTGGATGCTATAAAGTTGGGAATGAAAGGTGCTACAGAAGAAGGTGGTACTGCTAGTGCAGCTTTTCAGGGTTTTCCGATTGAAGTTGGTGGTAAAACTGGTACTGCAGAGGTAGGTTCCCATGGCACGAAAGTGATGCAGAACTATGCATGGTTTGTTGGCTTTGCGCCATACGATAAACCCAAGATTCTAGTTACTGCATTGATATACCAAGGCGGTTCTGGCGCATATACGGCTCAAGTAGGAAGAGACATAATGGATGCTTATTTTGGTTTTACAAATTCAAATAATAATACATCATCAAATCAAAATGCAAGTAATCATTAAAGAGAGGATTTTTTTGTCCTCTTTTGTTTTTTTAAGAAGGAAAAACTTAAGTTGTGGAGAATATTATAATTAAGACTGTATTGGGAGGGCAAACAATGTTAAATGATTATGTAAAAATCCATGGCTCAAAAGATGGACTAGTGATAATAGCAACCGATGTTTCTGATATAGATGCCTTAAAAGAAAAGATAATAAATCGGATAGAGCGGTCATTGACCTTTTTTAAAGGTGCACAGCTTACAGTAAAATTTCGAAATTTGAGTGTAGATGAAAAAAGTTTAGATGAATTAAAAGACTTTGTTTTAGAAAATTACGGTGTAAATGTAAGGTTCAAAAAGATTCAGGAAAGGCATCTAAAAAATGTTACAGGTGAAAATGACATATTTGATGGTTTGGAAGAAGGTATGACGAAATTTTACAACGGTACTGTAAGATCAGGTCAAGTTGTTAAATATTACGGAAATTTAGTGGTGTTAGGTGATGTGAATCCTGGTGGAATTGTGCAGGCGTCAGGCAACATAATAATTATGGGGACTTTGAGGGGAATCGCACATGCAGG
>JASBVU010000033.1 GCA_029960905.1 Thermoanaerobacterium sp. | reverse complement strand
TCTGTTCAGGGCACAGGGATGGGCATACCATCTATATCCATATATGTAAACGAGCTTATTCAAAGTTACAACGTAAAAAATCTCATAAGGATAGGCACATGCGGATCCATGCAGAAAGATATAAATATAAGGGATGTAATACTGGCGATGTCATCGTCGACAGATTCCGCCATAAACAAGATCAGGTTTAATGGCATGGACTATGCTCCTACGGCTAGCTTTAAACTTTTGAAAAAAGCTTATGATGCGGCTTTAGAGAAGGGCATCAATGTAAAAGTAGGCAATATACTTTCGTCAGATACATTTTACAATGATGATAAAGATAGCTGGAAATTATGGGCGAAGTTTGGCGTTTTAGCAGTCGAGATGGAAACGGCAGGCCTTTACACTTTAGCTGCCAAGTATGGTGTAGACGCTCTTACTATATTGACAGTAAGCGATAGCTTAGTTACAGGTCATGCTACATCTGCAGAAGAGAGGCAAAAGACATTTAACGATATGATAGAAATTGCTCTAAATATCGCTGAATAATATGTGGGAGTGATGAAAAATGCAGCCACTAAAGTTTAAACCCATATTCATGGAGAGAATATGGGGGGGAGATGTATTGAAGAAAAAGTATGGTTTCAATTTACCTGATGGGAAAAAGATAGGTGAGCTTTGGTGCATTTCAGACAATAAAACTGCGATAAGCGAAGTAGAAGGTGGTACTTTTGATGGCATTAAACTAAATGAACTTGCAAAGAAGCATAGCGATGAACTTTATGGAGAAGGCAAATCATATGGTAGATTTCCATTGCTTATAAAGATAATAGACGCAAATGATAAGCTGTCTGTTCAAGTGCATCCAGATGATGATTACGCTTATTATCATGAAAATGGCGACATCGGCAAGACAGAAATGTGGTATATAATCGATGCAAAGCCTGGTGCCAAGCTTGTCTGTGGGTTAAAAGAAGGCACAACGAAGGAACAATTCAAGTCATTGCTTGAAAAAGAAAATCTTGAAGACTGCCTTAATGAAATAGAGATAAAACAAGGGGATGTAGTGTACATACCTTCAGGGATGGTGCATGCCATTGGAGAAGGCATACTAATCTGCGAAATACAGCAGAATTCGGATTTAACTTACAGAGTTTATGATTACAATAGGGTGGATGACAACGGAAACAAAAGAGAGCTTCACATTGATAAAGCTTTAGATGTGATTGATTTTAATTTGAAAAGCGATAAAATAGTTCCTGAATATAAAAAGATAGCTGGAGGAAGCATCGCCAATGTCGTTCAGTCAAAATATTTTAAAACAGACGTGATTCGCGTTGAGTCAACAGTTAATGTAGAGACTGATGGCACTTTTAATACATTGGTGGTGGTAGAAGGCGAAGGCAAGCTATTTTATGAAGATAGTGCAGTTAATTTAAAAAGCGGTGAATCGCTTTTGATACCTGCGTCAATTGATAAATATACAGTTACTGGCAATTGCAAACTTATAAGATCCTATGTATAGAAAGTGATGTTGACATAAAGATAAAAATATAATATACTAGACATGTGAGATTAGTGGGGTTATAGCCCAGCTGGTTAGAGCGCTACGTTGACATCGTAGAGGTCACAGGTTCGAGCCCTGTTAACCCCACCATTTTAGATGATCGATTTGAATATGGATTTTAAGCGGGGTTATAGCCCAGCCGGTTAGAGCGCTACGCTCACATCGTAGAGGCCACAGGTTCGAATCCTGTTAACCCCACCAATATGGAATGTACAGCTTAAAAAGCTGTTTTTATTTTGAAAAAACCGCCTTTTAAAAGGCGGTTTTTGAGCATTAAAAAGCCTTGATTAAGTTAAGCCATTCTTTTGCAATAAGCGCATGTCCTGCATTTGTAGGGTGTACGCCATCTGAAGCCCAGAATGCTGGATCTTTTGAAGTCGAATATCGTGCCATGATGCCGTCAAGCGGAATGAAATATGCCCCAAATTCCCTTGCCAGATTCCGAACAACATGGATTTTTGGGTCTAGATCTACTCTCCATTCTTTTCTATCTTCTGGAATTGGAAGGACAAAAGGTTCCATGATGATGATTTTTGCGTCAAGTTTTTCCCTTGTCTTTTCAAGTATGTACCTATAATCTTCTTCGAATTTTTCTGGTGATGTGTAGTCGTTGTTGTCGTAATTTCTCCACGTGTCATTTATCCCTATAAGTATCGATACAACAGTTGGCTTTAAATCTATGCAGTCCTTTAGCCAGCGCTCTTTAAGATCTCTGACTCTGTTTCCGCTTATGCCTCTATTTAAGAATTTTACGTTTAATTCAGGATGTAACGCATAAAACATAGATGCAATTATATTTGGGTATCCGAATCCTAAATCGTCAGGGTTTTCTCGGTTTCGCCCAGCATCTGTTACACTGTCGCCTTGAAATAAGACTACATCGCCATCTTTTAATAACACACTAAATCACCTCTATCAAAATTGACAATATGATATCGTAAACTATGTTATCATATTTGAGATAATGATTTCAACTTTTTAACAAAAAAAGTAGAAATCATTGTCATCTTGTGATATAATTATTTTCGGTGGGGATGTAACTCAGCGGGAGAGTACCACATTCGCATTGTGGGAGTCGAGGGTTCAAATCCCTTCATCTCCACTTCTAATTTAAAACGACTTTTATAGATACTGGTGATTGTCAGTATCTTTTTTATTTTTTGTGGCTTAAGTGCATGGAATTGAATGTTTGCGTGTTATAATAATTTGGGAGGGATGATTATGAATGACAGATGCATAATTGACAGATTTGAAGGTGATTACGCTGTAATTGAGTTTGGACGTATTACATTTAATTTTCCTCGGTCTCTTTTGCCAAAAGACTCGAAAGAAGGAGATGTAGTCAAATTCGATATTCGCATTGACACAGAAGAGACGTTTAAGCGCAGCCAGCAAATAAAAAAACTAGCTGACGAATTATTTAGAGAGTAAAGAGGTGTACTATGTTTAAAAAGTTTTTAATATATAGTTTGATATTTGCTTTGCTTTTTTCTTTGGTTGGCTGTTCTGATACCACAAATTTCAATCAGACACAAAGTGAAATTCAAAATTCTACAGTACAATCTACAGATGGCTTACTTAAAGTGTATTTTATCGATGTAGGACAAGGTGACAGCATTTTTATTAAGTCACCTGATGGCAAAACAATGTTAATCGATGCAGGTGTGCCAGAAATGGGGAAAAAGGTTGTTGACTACATAAAAAGCTTAGGTGTAACAAAAATCGATATATTGGTTGGAACACATCCACATGAAGATCACATTGGAGGCATTGATAGAGTAATAGAAAGCTTTGAAATAGGAAGATTTTACATGCCAAAGGTGACTACAAATACAAAGACATTTGAATATGTATTAAATGCTGCAAAAAATAAGGGATTGAAGATAGATGTCGCAAAGGCAGGAGTGATTTTAGATCTTGGCACTTCGGTGAAGGCTAAAATGATAGCGCCAAATAGCTCTAAATACGACGATCTTAACGAATACAGTGCAGTGATAAAATTAGATTATAAAGACACATCGTTTTTGTTTACTGGCGATGCTGGTGCTGAATCAGAAAGAGAAATGATTGAAAAAGGGTATGACTTAAAATCGGACGTACTTAAAGTTGGTCACCATGGAAGTTCAACATCAACTACTGCAAGTTTTTTAGATGCTGTCAGCCCTAAATACGCCGTCATCTCCTGTGGAAAAGGTAATGACTATGGCCATCCCCACAGTTCTACATTAAAAAAACTTAAAGCCAGAAACATACCGGTCTATAGAACAGACGAATGTGGGACAATAGTTGCTACAAGCGATGGGCAAAGTATTTCATTTAATGTGAAACCGGGCGATTACACACCGGGGCAAAAAAACTAAAAACGGCTTTTTGTTACATAAATATTTGGATTTCATGAAAAGATATAACCAGAAAGAATTATGAGGAGGTTATATCTCATGAAAAAATTCAAAAGATATTTTGTGTTGATACTGGCTTTTGTGGTACTTACGACTGTATCATTGACAGGATGCAAAAGCTCAGTGAAAAAACCGGTTACATCTAAGAGAAGTTTAAATATTGTTGGATTTTATGTTGATTCGCCTGGATACGATAACTCATATAATTCGCTTGTAAAATATGCAAAATATATGAATACAATTTCGCCACTTTGGCTTACTGTGCAAGGTGATGGAACAGTTAAAGACTCCACAAACCCTAAAGCTTTAAGTTTTGCCAAAAAAAATGGGTTAAAGGTTGTACCACTTGTAAATGTAGCTGACAGCAAAGATTCGGTTTTACTTGATTCTAAAGTAAAAACTGAGACGATGAATGAGCTTATAAGCCTTCTTAAAAAACATGGATTTGACGGATACAACATAGACTTTGAGTTCATCCCACATGGCACAAAAAATTATGTTAAGGATAAAGACTACCTTACGGCATTTATGGGTACTTTTAGGACGATGATGAAAAGAGAAGGCAAAATTTTAGATATGTCTGTTATTCCACATTATCAGGTTTCACCTGATATATCAGGAATTTACGATTATCATAAACTGGCACCATTGGTTGATCATGTGACGTTGATGACTTACGACAGACATAATGCATCATCTCCGCCTGGACCAGTATCTCCAGAGAAGTGGGTTGAGAATAATGTCAAGGACGCATTAAACGAGGGTTTTAAGCCAAGTCAGATCTGCCTTGGTGTTGCGACGTATGGATACGATTGGCCTGCAAATAAATCAGGTGGTTTTTCTGCTCCAACAAAAACGATACTTCAAAATGCGCAACAAAAAGGTGTGACAGTGCAGTGGAGCGATACGTATCAAGAACCATATTACACGTATTATGACAGTACCTATGGTACCACAAGGCAAGTATGGTTTGAAAACTCTACAACGATGGCTGAGAAAATAGATATAGCAAAAAAATACGGCATACACGGTATTTGCATTTGGAGAATAGGTTTTGAAACACCATCATTTTGGCAGGTTATAGATAAAAAGATTGGCGTAAAATGACTTACCAAGCAAGGCGGAAATTCGCCTTGCTTTTAAGATGAATAAAACGTTGACTTACTGTTAAAAGAATAATATAATCAAATCATGACAAATAAACGTATATTGGAGGTTAGTTATGTATATACCATCTATTAGCCCGTATGCATTTAAAATTGGACCGATTGCTGTACATTGGTATGGAATTTTCATGGCTTTATCAATAGCTGCTGGTGCGTATTATCTGTACGTTAGATCAAAAGAGCTTAATTACGATGAAGATTTCTTGCTAAATCTTTTGATGATCGTGGTTATATCAGGAATAGTAGGAGCAAGATTGATGTTTGTATTGGCAAATGACATTGATTGGTTTTATAAAGATCCAATACAAATTTTAAAAATTTACGAAGGTGGACTATCATGGCACGGAGCTGTACTGGGAGGATTCCTTGCAGGCCTTTATTACTGCCATAAGAAAAATGTTAAAATAAATCCTTTAGAAGATTACGCTGTCATTGGATTGGCTATAGGAAATATGCTTGTAAGGATAGGAAATATATTTAATCAAGAGGTGTTAGGAAGACAGACTGATTTTGCTTTTGGGAGATGGCCTGCACAATTAGTTGGGGTAGCAATGGGACTTATTCTTTTAATACGTTATTTTTACATCGAGAGAAAACACATGCCATATGGGTATCAGTTTTGGTCTTTTATATTTTATTACCAGCTTATGAGAGGACTTATTGAAGAGACTGTAAGAGACAACCCACTGTTTTTACCGGTTTATCTGAATAAGCACCTTGGAATCGGATTTTTTACTTTGACGCAGATAGCAACGCCTTTCATACTTATATTGGCATACTGGATGATGAGGCGCGTATTAAATGATCCAGAAAATAAAAAATTAAGCTATTGACCTGCTTTATGCGGGTTTTTTATATAATATTATATAATAATAAAAAGATAAGAGAGGGAGATTATCATGGAGAAAAAAGATGTATTTAAAAGATTGCTTTCAATGATAGAGAAAGCATTTAGCGAGATAGATGATTTAAACTATTTTTACCATGAGGTTGTAAAAATACTAGACAGCAATTTGCCGTACTACAATTGGACGGGTTTCTATTTTATGGAAGATGGAATGCTGAAACTTGGTCCATATATAGGTCGGCCGACAGAACATGTAAAGATAAAAGTGGGTCAAGGTATATGCGGCAGAGCTGTAGTCGAAAATGCTACAATTGTCGTTGAAGATGTGACAAAAGAGGATAATTACTTAGCCTGCAGCATTGAGACAAAGTCTGAGATAGTAGTGCCTATAAGGATTGGAGATGAAATAATCGGCGAAATTGACATAGATAGCGACGAAAAAGCGGCTTTTGACGATGATGATAAAGCTTTCTTAGAAGCTGTGGCAGAAATAGTTGGCAAAAAAGTAGCTAATAATCATATAAATATCATGTAACATCAAATAAAACCGAGAAAGGAGAGATCACATGAAAAGATCGTCTATTGTATTGATATCGATAGTAGCTGTCGTATTGTTAATAGTTGTGTACTTTTTTTCAAGTTATAATGCGCTTGTGAGGCAACAGGAAAATGTAAATAGCAAGTGGAGCCAAATAGAAAATCAGCTTCAAAGGAGGGCAGACTTAATTCCTAATCTTGTTGAGACTGTAAAAGGTTATGCTGCACATGAACAGTCTGTGTTTGATAGTGTAAATAAAGCTAGAGAAAAGCTTCTTGCAGCAAATACTGTACAAGAAAAAGCCAATGCCAATGATGAGCTTGGAACAGCTTTAGGAAGGCTTCTGGCCATATCAGAAAACTATCCTAACTTAAAAGCTGATCAGAATTTCAGACAATTAAGCGATGAACTAGCAGGCACAGAGAATAGGATCGCTGTTGCCAGAATGGATTATAACAATGCCGTTCAACAGTATAATACCAGCATAAGGCAGTTTCCTAATGTCATCATAGCAAGGATGTTTGGTTTTACAGAGAAACAGTATTTTAAAGCACAAGCCTCAGCGTCAGAAGTTCCAAAAGTTGACTTTTCAAAATAGGGAGGTTGTGGGGTGTTAAAATATGCTAAAATATTATTTTTGTTGATAGTATTTCCTATATTAATTTTTGGTCAAGTATTTGCTGCTACAATTCCTCCCAAACCTTTGCAGTACGATTATGTGTACGACTACGCCAAGCTCATGAACCAAAGCGATATTGAGACAATAAGAAGCATAGGAAAGGAAATAGAAGATTTAACTGGTGCACAGATCATCGTTGTGACAGTTGACGATATAGGAGACTATCAAATATCGGATTACGCATTAAGCTTATTTAGAAGTTGGGGAATTGGCCAGAAAGACAAAAATAATGGTGTGCTTCTTTTAGTGGATAAAAAAAGGCTATTAGAAGGATTAAGCGGTAAAGTGTTCATTTCTGTCGGCTATGGGTTGGAAGGTGCTATACCAGATTCTGTCGCAGGAAGGATTCTTGACGATTACGTATTGCCTAAGTGGAATGACAAGGATTATTCAGGAGGAATTGTAGAAGGATATAAAGCAATAGTGTCACTGGTTGCCAAAGAATACAATGTAGATTTAAAAAATGTAGACCAAAATGAGTACGCTCAGCAGAGTGACGATGGCAATAACAAAGTAAGAGGAATAATTTCTGTAGTCGCTTTAATAATCCTATTAATTATTTTTTCAAATATACGCGGTTGGTGGTGGCGCGGTCCTGGCGGTTTTGGCCCTGGAGGATTTGGTGGTTTTGGCGGATTTGGCGGAACTGGTGGCGGTGGTTTTGGAGGCGGCTTTGGCGGAGGAGGTGGAAGTTTTGGCGGTGGTTCCACCGGTGGTGGTTGAGCTGGCCGCTAAACTCTGAACTTTCCCCTTTCATATTGCTTTGGCCATTTTACATCTTCTTTAAGGTCGTGGGCTGCATATAGTGGCCAGTACGGATTTCTAAGAAGCTCACGGCCTAAAGCAATGAGATCAGCTTTCTCATCTTTAAGGATTTGCTCAGCCATTTCAGCTTTTGTTATTAGACCTACTGCTGCTGTTTTAAATCCAAGCTGACTTTTTATTTTTTCAGAGTATTTAACTTGATAGCCTGGATAAAGATCGATTTTTGCATTTAGAAGTCCACCGCTGCTTGCATCTATGACATCGACGCCCAAAGGCTTTATATATGATAAAATCTTTATCATTTCTTCAATGTCAATGCCACCTTCAATATAATCGTCGGATGAAACTCTTACAAATAAAGGTTTGTTTTCTGGCCATACTTTTTTTACAGCTTCTATGACTTCTTTAAGCATTCTCACTCTATTAGTGACATCTCCGCCGTACTCGTCGTTTCTCTTGTTTGAAAGAGGTGACAGAAATTCGTGTAGCAGATAACCGTGTGCCGCGTGTATCTCAATGATATCAAAACCGGCATTCAAAGCTCTTATTGCTGCATCTTTAAACTTTTCAACGATGGCCTTTATTTCTTCTTTTGTAAGCTCATGTGGAAATTTATAATCATCGCTCCAGTTTATTGCCGAAGGTGCGACGGGTGTTTCATCTGTCACTTCTGATTTCCTACCAGCGTGGGCTAACTGTATTCCCATTGTAGCACCGTATTTTTTGCATTCTTCAACAATTTTTTTGAGTGGATCTACCTGTTGGTCGTTCCAGATGCCCAGATCATGATCAGTTATTCTTCCTCGACTTTCTACCGCTGTGGCTTCAACCATTATTAAACCTACACCGCCGACGGCTCTGCTGGCGTAGTGAACAAAGTGCCAATTATTTGCCAGTCCGTCTTTGTCAGCAGAATATTGACACATTGGAGACATCATGATCCTGTTTTTTATGGTAATGTCTTTTATTTTTATAGGTGTAAATAACATAAAAACATCTCCTTTCAAAATATATATTACCACTTAGAGGGTAAAAATAAAAATTATTATATAAAAAGTCATTTTACGGGCAAAAACATATTCATTAAGATTAGTTTATTTCTATTTTCCTCAATTCGTGTTATAATATATGTTGTAGATTTTAAAAAGGAGGGCGTATCGTGAGAGAAAGAGTAGAAGAAGTTTTAAAGCTTTTAAGACCTTCTCTTCAAGCAGATGGCGGAGATGTGGAACTTGTCGATGTTACTGACGATGGCGTAGTTCAGGTAAGGCTTACAGGTGCTTGCGGCGGCTGTCCATTTGCAGTAATGACATTGAAAGAAGGAATAGAGAGAGCAATAAAAGAAGAAATACCTGAAGTAAAGGAAGTAGTTGCTCTTTAAAGATAAAAAATCCGGTTAATTCCGGATTTTTTTGTACTAAAAAAGAGGATTTTCAAAAAATACATAGAATACTATATATGGTAATATTTTACTTAAAAGGAGGTATTCTATGTATGATTAAAAGGATTTTTTCTTTGTTTTCGGTGTTACTCATCGTATTTAGCTTAAACATTTTTTCATTTAGTTTTCCGAATGATATTCAAAATCAAGTTTGTTTAAAATTATTGAAAGATAAGATGCCATTTATTGATGATATGTCAATAGATCAAATCAGAAAAAATAGCGATGGATCTATTGAAATCAATATAAAAAGCAATGGTGATATGTACAAAACCCTTGATGCTGTATTAGACAATGGACATATCAAAAGTGTAGATTATTATGTGGATCAAATGAAATATTTATTTGATAAAAGCGGTAAATCAAAAGTAAGCAGAGATGAGGCTATAATCATAGGTAAAAAACTTCTGGAAAATATATTTGACGAAAAATTTGATTTTACATCAGAAGTCAATGATGCCACATACATTGATGATGCTTTAAATAAGCCAATAATCTATAAATTCTTGTATAAAAATTTAGTCAGCGATGTACCGGTTTACAATCTGAACGCTTATGTTTACATTGACTCTAGAAGCGGCGATATATTGAAATTGAAAGGGCAGCGTGTAGATGAGCTATCTTTTGATAAAAACATAAAGATGGTTGACAGTGTTGGTGTGTTAAATGTGTTTAATAGCAAGTTTAATCCCATTCTTGTGTATTTAAAAAACAACAACGATGATTTTCCAAAATATCGACTGTATTATGTTTTAAGCATCGATTATAATCTCATGGGGATAGATGCAGTAAACGGTGATTTGGTAGATTTTAATGGAGATATGCTATGCGATGATATCATAAAGGTTAAGATCGATGCTAATGGCTTAGAAAAGACAAATAGTGTGGTATCTTACGATGATGCATTAAGAATAGCAAAGGATGAGATGAATAACTTTCATATGAATAATATTAACGTATTAGATAGCAAGATAATTGAAAAGTATTTTCTCACTGAAAAAGCAGCATATACATTTAATATGAATTATACTTACAGAAAATCGATAACCAATGTAAATATAGCTGTCGACAAAGAGACTGGAGATATAATAAGTGAGAATATAGACATATCTGATGAAGAAGGATTATTCGATACGTATGGCAATCTAGATAAGATAATCGATTTTGCAAAAGAAATTTTAAG
>JASBVU010000032.1 GCA_029960905.1 Thermoanaerobacterium sp. | reverse complement strand
CATCAAGTGATGCTTTATACTTTTTATCAAAAAAATGCTCCTGTGTATTTTGATCAGGTGCTATTGATATCACATCGAGAACTTTTTCTTCCGCAATCCTCCTTACGCCTTCAAGTGTATCCTTATACAAAGGCAATCCAAAGTGATGCCTTATTATAGGATACGGATAACTTTTCTCAATCCTTTCAACCACATCTTTGCCATATTCTTTTTTACTCGATACAGCTTTCTTTCCTCTTAGATATGAAATTGTATACTGATCTCCAAAAGTTCCGTCAAAAATTTCTTCAAATATTCCTGACTCTTTTGCAACTAAACAATTTGGCTCTGTGCCTCCAAATATCCACCTTAAATTGCTTAAATCATATTCTTGTATTTTATCTTTAAGTTCATCCAATATGGATTTTAATGATTCTGGAGTCAATCTATAACTTACACCTACTATATCAGGTTTTTTTAGACGTGCTGTATCTACGAGTCTATTAATAGAAATGGCAGGACCTAAAAACTCTACTTTATACCCTTCTTCCTCTGCAATCTTTAAAAATCTATATACCCCTGCAACATGAACGTCATTTTCTATAGAAGCTGCAATAATATACTTTTTCATGCGACAGTGATCTCCTCCTTTACTCCTTCTATCAATTCCTTTATCTCTGCTACACTTTTCCCCTCCAACCCCAATTTGCCAATTGTGCGTCCAATTCTCCAGTAATTTACATCATGCATACATGACGCCAAGTGAATTATAGAATCTATAGTATAAGTAGGAATACCTAATTGTTTCCCAATCGACGAAATAGGCACTAAGCTCATTGGTACATCCTCAAAAATATACCTACAATCAAGATTTTTTGGCGCTAATAAGCCTCTATAAGCATCTGTCTTTTGAATTGCATCGTACAAATTATCTGCAACAACACCGTATGCATCTTTAAGCCAATCAAGCGCTGTAACAGCATTGATACCTAATGCATGTGCAACCGCTATTCTCTCTCTATCCATTCTATCCAATATTTTAGCAACCGATGGCGATATGCCTTCCAAATAATATTGAAAATCACCTTCTGTAGTCTCTATTCTTGCAGAGTTCAAAAGTGTAGGCGCTGGATGAAAAATGGAACCTATATTATTTAAACTCGTCTCTAAAACATTTTCAGCAGGTACTATCTGCGAATAAGCCAATCTCAATAAATCAACAACATAATCAGCCTTCCAAGACGGTATAGATGCCAGCGAAACTACATCTTTTATTTTAAATATTTTTGAAACACCATTATTCGATCTGCAAGCATATATAAATGTATCAGTCTCTGCAATTACTACATTTATGTCATTTCTAATCTTAATAATATTGTAAAACTCAATCGCACCAAAGGTCCTTCCAGGATTCAAAACTATTATCTGACCATTTCTTAGATGCGGAAGCATCTCATAAGCTATGTCACTATGTCCAGACGCGGGAACAGTCACCATGATTATGTCTGCATCTTTTATAGCGTCTTCCATATCATCAGTGGCCATACTAAGCTTTGCAAATCCATCTACAACGCCTTCAAGGTAAATACCACCATTATTTAAGATAGGAACTAATTTCTCACGAGATCTGTTGTACAAATTGACTGTAAAACCCATCAATGAAAGATGTGCCGCCATTGCTTGACCGCCGTTGCCAGCACCAATGACAGAAAAAATAGGTAATCTCATTTAAAAACCTCCTTCTATTTTAGGGTATTAAAAAAGCCATAGAGAAAATCTATAGCTTGAACCCGGTAACTAATAGAAGGTAGTTATACCGAATATATTCATGCTATTTCCTCCTCTTTCAACGCTTACGAGGTTAGCTGACGGGTTAGGATCGAAAGATAACCCCTCCATACAAATGGATTCACCCCAAAATTGGTTTCCCCGCTTCATACGAATTCAGCGTTATAGCATATTATTAAATTAATTAAATTATACCATAGCAAAATCTCATTTGCAAATATATTAAAAAAATGTAAATTTTGTAACCAAAATGTGTCTATTTATATGCAACTTTTTAAAAATAGGATTTGAAATTTATAAGATATTTGTTTAAAATTAAATTAGTCTAAAAAATTGGAGGATATTAAAGCATGAAAATATTTGGCATTGGCAGAAATGATGATTGTATCTGTGGTAGCGGAAAAAAATATAAAAAGTGTTGTATGAATAATATCGAAGAAATCAAAAAAAAATTGACAAATTCCTTATCTGATGAAGTTAATCTTTTTTCAGATGATCTTGAATTTATTAAAATCATAAGTATACTATATGGAGCAAATCTATCTGAAAAGAATAAATCTTTTAATTTGGATAAACTGACTAAATTAATTTTTGAAACATTTGATGCAGAAGAAATTTATACAAGTGATGAGTATGTACAATTACTTAGAAAAATGACTAGGTTTATAGCCGAAGATGAAAGATTAAAAAAGTTAAGAGTCTCTGGTAATCTTTTAAAAAACATCGAATTAGGGAATGAATCAGACATAGATAATCTTTTAAAGCAGATTGTAGAAGAAAATTTAGTGGAGAAAACTTTTCTAAATATTTCTTTTGTATTGCAAAATTTTGATTTTACAGAAAAAGAATTGAAAGATTTTTTGCTTTTAATAAAATTAACTATATCAGATGAATATAATACATTAGTAAAAGTGGTAATAGGGGCCACCATGATTGAGATAGCTAAAGCTTTGGAAGAAATACATGCTATGGATGATGATAAAAGTGTGAATATAATATTTAATATAGCTTTGAAATACCCATCATTTAATGAATATCTAAGCAGTAAAATGTTTGATGAAATTACAAATGATTTGGATTATGTTTTAGATGAGCACATAGATATTCCCTTTTTCATTGTATATTTGTTTTTGCTTAAATTGTATCATAGAATTTTATCGTCATTTTTATTTGACTTTAAGACACTAGTTGAATTTTCTAATTTATTATTTGATGATGTATTACAAGATTTGCTTTATAGGGAGCCAATTATTTATGAAAAAGCGATAAGAAGTATTTTTGTAAGCTTGGATTCTAAATTTGAAAATGCAGATGACGAAAAGACGAAAAAATCTTTAGAAAATGTTTTGTCATTTTTAAGTTTGCCTATTAATTATTGGAATATGGAAATATTTAAACAAATAATAATAGTAAATATTTTAAGAGCTTTGAATAATTTCCCTACAAAAGTAGAGGAAATAAACAAAGAAGTAAAATTACAAGACTTAATTTCGGATGAAATTTTTGATGAATACACTATTTATTTGGAAAAAAATCAATTGAATCAAGTTGTTGGATTATACAAAGAAGTTTATAACGAATTGAAAAGTATATTAAATAAACACAATAATGAATTTTTTGATTTAGAAGCGGCCAGTAAGATACTAACTCAAAAATAAATTTCAAAAACAGATTATATATCCATATTTTACTCACTTATCGAGTTCACTATTTTTAATAAGCCCTATCTGATAATAACAGAAAATTAGATAGGGTCATTTACTTATTTTATGGAAAGAGACTTTTTTCTTAGCATTACATATGTTTATACTCCCTGGATTTTCTTTAATTTTCGGTATTATTGAAAAGAAGAGGCTTATGATATTCTGTGTCTCTTGTACTGTATGTGCTTATGTCATACCTTTTTTATTTGTTTTTGGAAGACATTCATTAAGCTTCACCAAAAACGATTGGAAATCATCTAGCAATTGTTGTATTTATTTATGGCCATAACCCCAAGATTTCTAATCTAATACCTATTCCTATACATAGGCTCTCTACAAAATCTCCTGCTGTAATGTATCTTTTAATCATTTCTACAAAAGAAATCCGTAAAGCACCAGCAAAAATAAATTGAGATTGTGAATGTCAATAGAACTTTTATATTAGCATATACAACCAAAGTAAGTCAAAACTATTTTTAAACTGTGCAATTTGTGCTTTATCGGTTAACTCGACATTTAAATTGATAGTCTTAAACAAATCCAAAGTCCTTTTCTTTACTATTTCAAGTGAAGAATCACCAAAAACTGCATAATCATCATCAACAAGCAAAAAATTACTTTTTACTGTTGCACGATTCTTCACTTTTCTAACATTTACGTGTTTATCTATAAAACATACATGCTTTTAGCTTTATTTAGATGGCCAAGTTTATTTTTTTCAATAATATCAATAAGAATTAAAAAGCAAATCATTTACAGAACGGCTTATCTCAAACTCCCGAGATATTTCTTTGCCTGATGGTATATATGAAGAGTCTCTTATAATAAGGTTTATCTCTTTGACCTTTCTCATATTATCTTTTAATTCTGAAAACACTGATAAAGTTAGTTTATCATTAACTATATCAACAACACTGTTACTTTTATTTTTAAGTATATTATTTATTTTAGCAACTAATTGTTCATTTGAATTTATTATTCCGCTCAACTTGCTTCCCCCAGTTAGGCAATTTGTCCAGCATCAATCATATACGATAATTATTACCGTATTCCTAAACTTATACAGCAAACAATATATAAAGATAAAAAATGGAAGAAATTATGCAAGCTTTCTTTTAAAATTGAACAACTACCACTTTAAATCCTTCTGTTTCTATATCCTCAATTATTCTATTTAACGTATTATTATCATCATACCCAGAATTTTTAACCCAATTCTTATCTGTAATTAAAATGCATTGCTTCTCAAAATCGGTACTCTTAATGTGGTTAATAAACTCTTTAAAAGAGCCTTTCTGATAATGTGGGCTTTTGTTAAAATTAATTATGCATCTATCACCCTTTTTCCAGCACGGACAAGGCTCATAAATTAATTGAAAAGATTCCTGATACCCGTCATTTCTTTTAAAAATCAATGTGAAGCATAAATACATTTTTAATTTCTCTCCTTATATAGTTTATTCAAAGTAATATCCTTATCTAATATATAGGGTAAAGTTTTGTATATGATAGGTTTTGTACCACTTGCTTTAATTTTAGCATCTTTATGTCCATAACTAATCTGTTTGTTTCCTATAAACCATTGATGTGAGGCTACACTATTCGGTTTATCAGGTTTTGTTTTATCTTCACCTATTGGATAATTTATAATTCGCGGAGCTTTTTCAAAATCAGTAATTTTTAAAAATTCTTGTACGTTTTTCTTATTATAATCAAACGGTCTATTTTGTTTTAAATCTATTTTATAATCATTCAACTTATATGATATTGTATCGCTATCAAAGGATATATCTCTTTTTATGATTTTATTTATTCTAATTTTTACTGTACCAAACCCAATTGGTTTTCCTCTGCCAATCTTATGACAATTCGTATTATTGTTATCACCAATATTTAGTGTCCATACAAGTTTGTTTAGTTCATCTTCCGTTATAGCATCAAAATATACTCTAAAACTAAATACATTGTTTTTCTTTAATGGTCTTATTTTACAATTTCTTTCATTTTGTCCATAAACAAATTTAGCCTTTTTAGAATGCCAGTAAAATTTTCTTCCTCTAATTTTAGGAATATATTCATCAAATTGTTCAATTTGTTCATCTTGTTCATTTTTATCTTTATAATTCCAATTAAATGCATAATCATAATTCCACATATCACATGTCTTTCCTCTATCATCATATGGTCGCTCAAGGTAAAATTCTGTTGCCGAAATTTTCGGAGATGCTAATTCAGGCAAAATACAAATTTTATCATAGTAATCTTCATTACGATTTTTCCTTTTTTTTATTTTTGCATCTGTAAATCTTAAGCGTGATGCTAATGCATTATTTTCACCGCCATCGCCTGTAAAACCAAAAAGTGCACAAGCTTCACATAAATTTTCTCTACTACTACAAGGTTGATAGCCTCCTTGATTCTTTAAGATGTCGCTTAATCTATTTGAAAAAATTTCTCTTCCAATACATGCAGGCGAAAGATATACGTAATTCTTATCATCCTTTTTATAAGTAGAATAATATACCGGCAATACTCTCTTGCCATTTTTAAAATCTTTTGATGTTAGCAAATCATTAAATTTTTCATATTTCCTATTATTTTTATTTAATTCCGTATATATATCTATCAATCCAGCTAATCTATTTATATCATCAATTGTTATTTCTATGTCTTTTATCATTTTACCCAATTTAAATATAGACTCATGATGCTTTTTTATAAAATCCTCTCCAAAGTGAATATAACCTTCTTCATAACCACTAACATTAATATTAGATATATCTGATATTGTATATATCCTATAATTTTTATATTCTATACCTCTTTTAAAATAAATCTTATCTCCTTCGTTATACTTTGATAATATATCTTTAAAATTTTGTGCATTATCAATTGAACAGTCTTTTACTTTTATCATTAATCTTTCCGCCTCATATAGTTTCCACTCCCCATTTTCTTTTTTTAATAAGCCTGGTTTCGCCGGTATTGTTGTTCTTTTACTTAATATGTTACCATCGTCTATTGTTGACATACATGAATCTGTCAAAGCCTCATATGCAGAACGTATAACACCCCTTATTTCACTTGCCGGTATAACAGGTTCTGAATATTCAGATGTACGTTTTTGCTCACGTATATAATCATAGGAAAAAAAGTCATAAGATTTATATTTTTCATTATCTGTAAATGCATTTTCATTTGTTGTATTAGGTATAAAAATCGGCGTTAAATTTTCCAATTCACATTCAATGTAACCTGTTAATAATTCTTTATTATTTATATAATTATCAAAACTTTTTCTCTTACATTCATTCCCCAATGATATAAAATTATATGGGTTCACAAATTTTATATTCATATCTTCCTTCCAAGTCATATTATCTCACTCTCCAACTCTTTAAAATCTTTATCAAAAAATCCACATAACCTTGCATCATAAAATCTTAGGATCCCATCCTCATCAAAATCATAATAGTTATAAACCTTATATCTAATTGGTAATTGTTCCTGGGATATATCATATGGAAAATATATTTTTATTCCTCTTTCCCTCTCTTTAAGAATTGTCCATTTTCCATCAGCTTTTTCAACCGTAGAACCAAAAACAATCGGATATTCCACAAATATTTTTTTATCTTTTAAAACTCTTTCATTATAATCTCTATTTTTATCAATTTTAAATTCATCTTCTTTAGATCTATAATAAAAGTTGTCATTTATTTTCCAGATATGGAGTTCACCATTTTTATCAAAAACACGAATGTCCATTATATGTTCCTCATCAAATTTATTATCACCATAAAATCGAATTGTATCTTTTGTAGCAATACCTAAAAGAACCTCATAATCTTTTTGTAATAAAATATTGCAGCATCTACTTTCACAAAATCTATAAATTAATGATTTTATTTTATTAATATCAATGGAATTCACTTTGAGACACCTCCTACTATGAAGTCATATAAACTCTTTAGATATTTTCTTTCAGTATTTGAATCGACAACTTCATTATCAATGTATATTTTATCTCCATTCATAATGCCTCTACCAACTGAAGTTTCACCACCTATTGGGATAAAACCATTTTGTATATCCTTTATCACCAATATTAGTAATCCTGTTATCCAATCTTCTTTTGATTTAATTTTTATAGTCAGATATGTTTCTCCACCATAAATAGGCTCTTCATTAAAAAGTGCAGATTCCGCCGCACCGCCAGTGAATCTGTCTATTTTTACCCTCGTTTGATATAATGTCCTACCATTATTAATTTTCGCTTCTTCGATTAATATCTTTGACGTTTCTGCTTTTTTACTTTCAATGTCTACATATCCAAAAATACAATTTATATTTGAATTGATTTTATCATTAATTTTATTATTAATTTTATTATCAATTTTATCATCATCCAGCTTTAACAATTTATCATAAAACAATTTAAGTATCTTATAACATCCACTTCTTATAGCACCACCCCAGCTTGTACCAGGAATAACCGGTATACCATTGCTTGTTATATGCTTTTGATCAGAATTTTCAAGGTTATTATAGCTTCTTATAATTATTGATGTATCTATATTTAGCGGAACCTTTATTGTTTTTATATTATTTATATGTGTTTCATGTTTAAGTTCATCCAATTTTTTATTACCATCAAAACTGTTCCAGTCAAAATTAAACCATTTAGTCAAGTTTTCTTCTAAATATTCTTCATCTTTAAAATTGAGATCTAGAATTTTTATACTGTTTTTATCAATTGTGCATTTTCCTAAACCTCTATTAGTCTTTCCGCCCAATCTTATTTCTCCATCAATCATAGAATATAAAATTCTATATAAAATACTTTCGACTTTATCATTTAAATATGATAACTTTCGTCTAAGCTGTATTTCCATTCTAAATAGGAAACAGCTTCCATTTTCAATAACCTCATAATTGTATTTATTATTTTCCATTGATGTCTTTGTTTTATAATCAAGCTTTACACCATCACGTGTACTAATTCTTTCATTACTGTAGTTTATCATGTTCATATCATAAAAATATATCGGACTAATTGTTGATTCATCATTGTCTTTCTTCCTTTTTCCAAATAAGCATTTAACATATTCAGGTTCATCATCTTCTTTAGATCCATCTGATAGAAAACTACGCAATACACCTGCTATAGAGCTCCGTGGTATATACGGTATATCGTTATTATCTTTTACTACATCTATATCTGTATTAGTATCATTTCCAGAACCTATCATACAAGGTGTTTCTAATTTTAAAATTCCTGAAACGAATATTACCCTTTCTATTTTATTTTTATTATCATACATTCTTTGCACCTTCTTTTTTTTCTTTTAAATATCTTAAGATGTTAAATAATTTTGTATAATAAAAAATGAACAATTCATTTATTATGTTTGTATTTCCTATATAATCGATATCTAATCTTTTAAAAGTTTGATATGTTTCTAAGCTTAGCAAAATACTGATAAAGGTATTATTCTCTAAATATTTTATTATGTCGTTTATTTTGCTTACTTTCTTAAATTCTTCCAATAATAATTTTTTAAAATGTTCTTCACTATTAGATTTTTTTAATAAAGTTTTTAGCCTACCAATAGTTGAATTTGTCATATTTTTTAGTATATATTTTTGATTTTTTGCATCACTTATAGCTTTTTTGATTAATTCTTTTTTGAGTTTTTCTTTTTCTATATAAATTATTAACGGTTTCGCATGTTGTGATATTAAATTCATATCAACATATTCATCATTTTCATTATCACTTTTTTCTAATGTTTTAAGTCCGTGGATATTTATAGTAATTCTTCCAAATCCTTCGTTTGTCCTCAAACCATATGCTTTTGTTGAAAGTCCTGAAAAATCATTATCCTTATCTTTTATTTCGAAAACAAAAACACTTCCAGAGGCTAATGCTTGAACTTGTTGCCTTGGCAATCCCCATTTCGAATTATAGCCATATACCGTAACATGCCTTATAAAATATTTATCATTACATTCAAGAGCAGGGTATTCTTCTTGCACTATCTTTATAAAATTCCTTGGATCTGAATCAATATTGCCGTATTCATTACATAATATCATTGGTGAAATAAGTGTTATAATCATTTTTTCTTCATCATCTATATTAATTTCATTATAAGCATTTCTATTTCTCCAAAGATATTTTAGCTCTTGAATATTCTGCATTTGGAGTTACCTATAAAAATTATAGAATCCTCTGGTATAAGTTCTTTTATTAATCAGATCCGATTTACTGCCAATTATGCCACCTTTAAAATTTTCTCCAGCACATAAAGATAGATAACTATAAAATTCACCAGATTTTTTAGTAGCATGTCCAAAAGATTTATCTACAGGTCTTTTATGATGATAATGCAGTACATATTTGGGGTTTATAATATTAATATATTTATCTTGAATATTTATATAATTTTCCGACAATGAATTTGTTTGAATTCTTTCTTCTTTAATATGCTGATAATCCTCATCATAAGCCAAATCAAAATAGTTTTCTTTATCTTTTTCTTTGACAATACTTATTGGTACAGGTATATAGTCATTATTTTTTTTATCTGTTGGATATGCATTTAAAAAACTGACATCCTTTGATAAAAATATCCTTTTAAAAACAGGATCATTTTCTGCATCATTAATCATAAATTTTTTAATATACTGTGTCGCAAAATACCCAAGAATGTTACTTCCAGGTATATAACTATTAGTCACATTGCTATTACCACCAATATTCGAAACAATTGTATCAGATAACAATTCTATTATGTATGTTACTTTATATTTATTATTATTGTCGCATATATCAGACTTAATATTTATTCTCTTTTTAATCTCATTAATATTGTTCTCTATTAATTCACACCTTACCTCACCTAAGCCTCTCGTCCTTGATAGTCCGATATGTCGGATAACTTTACATGCATTTCTAAGTAATTCAATTTTTTTATCATAATCTATCGTACTATTAATATTTATATTCAAATAAAATAAATTTCCCTTTCTAATCGTCCGTATGACTCTTAAGAATTTATCTTTCGAAATTCCATTTTTCCTGTCTATAGCCGTTTGTTGGCGAATATTTGTAAAATATGAT
>JASBVU010000600.1 GCA_029960905.1 Thermoanaerobacterium sp. | reverse complement strand
ACAGGTATTGATACTGTCATAATCGATGCAAATGACTTGCATTGTGCTGATTGCATTGGTGCGTCTAAAGGGGTTTCAAAACCATACGTTGAGAAGCTTTTTTTAGACAATCCGTCAGGAAATTCGGAACAGCAGACGCCTATTGTCGTCATTAAATCATATAAAGAGCAAACCGCAGAAATCGCTGATGATGCAAGATGTGAAAAAGAATTGCATGAGATTTTGCAAAATCAATGAAGTGATATCTGGATAAGAGATTACTGTAGCAAATTTTGTTTTACATGCTATTTGCTATGGTTTTTTTATTTTACAAGGTTTGATATTTATGCCTTTATGAAGTGGTTTTACTTCTATAGAGTATTACTATATAGACTATAATTAAGAAGGAGGTGTGAAACCTGTTTGATACAGGTTTGCTGCTTTGAAAACTGATGATATATTTAGAATGACGGAAGAAGAAGTTTTTAAAGAATTAAGTACATCTATAAAGGGTATTTCAAAAGAAGAGGCCAATAAAAGGATAGAAAAATATGGTTACAACGAAATAAAAGAAGTCAAAAAAACATCCATGCTTTCAAGATTCATAGCAAATTTTACACATTTATTGGCAATACTTCTATGGATAGCCAGCATACTTTCCTTTATAGGTGGCATGCCACAGCTTGGATGGGCAATAATACTTGTAATAATTGTAAATGCTTTATTTAGCTTCTGGCAAGAATTTAAAGCAGAACAAGCGACAGAAAGCCTTAAGAAGATGCTGCCATCGTATGTGAAAGTCATAAGAGACGGGCAACAGGAACAAATATTAGCACGTGAATTAGTTCCAGGAGATCTTATATACCTTGAAGAAGGTGACCATGTGCCTGCCGATGCTAGGCTTATTGAGGCTTTTGAGATGAGGACTATTAATGCTGCATTGACAGGTGAATCAGAGCCTGTAAGAAGGACATCTGATGTTGTTTTAGATGAGGATGTATCGCTGCTACAAGCGCCAAATCTGGTCTTTATGGGGACAAATGTTGCATCTGGCTCTGGAACTGCAGTGGTTTATGCCACAGGCATGAATACCCAATTTGGCAAAATTGCCTCATTGACACAGACCATAAGTGTAGAGCAAAGCCCACTGCAAAAGCAGCTTACGAGAGTTGCAAAAGTGATAGCGTATTTGTCATTAGTGATGTGGGTATTCTTTTTCCTTCTAGGTCTTTTGATGGGAAGGTCATTAGTTGATACATTTATGTTCGCAATAGGCATAATCACAGCCAATGTGCCTGAGGGATTATTGCCGACTGTGACATTAGCACTTGCAATGGGCGTACAGCGAATGGCTAAGCGACATGCTTTAGTGAAGAAACTTTCCAGTGTTGAGACATTAGGCGGTGCAACGGTGATTTGCACAGACAAGACTGGTACGTTGACGCAAAATGCGATGACTGTAAGGGAAATCTGGACTAAAACTTCATTTTACAATGTAAGTGGTGGCTGTTACAGGTGATGGTGTCAACGATTCGCCTGCATTGAAGAAAGCTGATATAGGCATTGCG
>JASBVU010000599.1 GCA_029960905.1 Thermoanaerobacterium sp. | reverse complement strand
TGTCCCAAATACTGATGGCATTATGCTTTATACATAATCAAAAATTATCAAAGAGAATGGGAAATTATACAAAATAGAAA
Organism: Thermoanaerobacterium sp.; assembly: GCA_029960905.1. Lineage (GTDB taxonomy): Bacteria > Bacillota > Thermoanaerobacteria > Thermoanaerobacterales > Thermoanaerobacteraceae > Thermoanaerobacterium. Next base: position 1,473 of record JASBVU010000599.1, on the reverse strand, counting down.
ATAATGGTGTGCCTGTTAAAACGAAAATAGATATAAAGAATGGAGTATTAAAAGGATTTATAAATGTAAATAATAAACGATATATACTTGAGGGAAACTTAGATGAAGCGAATGAAAAATATGTAGGTAAGGTTACCAATTACGACGGATATACATTTGAAGCATTTATAATTGATGAGACAAATGGCTACATTCTAATAAATATATTTACTCCTGAAAAGATGCCTACATCGTATGTAATTAGTGATAGGAAATCTAAGACTACTAAATCGGAAATACCGAATGATAGTTCAAAGCAAATTAATGATAGCAGTTTCTATACAAGTTCGTCAATGTTAAACACGACAGAATCGTCTGACTATTATGACGAACTCTTAACTGTTGCTGCTAGGGGGATTTACTATCAGGTTGAAGGTCCAATATCAATAAATGCTGCCTCATGGCGTAATCATATTATTGTGAGGACTTATGTTGATGACGCTTGGGCAGATAGTGGAATTAATAATTTAATACACTATGCAGGTTTCATAATAAATAATCGAATAGGTTTTCATCCGGAAAATAGTGATGCAGTTTTTGCTAAGGATACCCCTAATTCAAATTCCACAACGAGTTTTAGCTTTCCATTTTATTTTGGAAGTATAATTGGTTTTCAAAATATACCTGTTACAACATCAACAACAACTGTAAGTGACGATGGTAGAAACGTGACATATTCATTCACATGGACACCGTTAATAGCGTATTTAGATGAAGCTAACAGCACATATTATGCCGGGAAAAAATTATTTGGTGGAGCTGTTTGGTGGTCAGTAACACAAACAGGATATAAGACAAATGATGTAAGTGTTTATTTACAATATGAAGTTATAGGTAAAAAATATGATACTGGTTCAAATTATTATGCATATCCATCTTATAGTAATACGTCGTCTTACGTAGTAAGTGTTCATAATTAAATATATAATAAATTGTTTATGGATCTTAAACCAGCCGGAGGTTTTACCTCCGGCCTAGACTATTGACAAACATAATTTACCAATAGTGTCAGTAGCTTTTTCCTCTTTGTAAAAAAAGATTTGAAATTATTTTGTAGAATATTAATTTTAAGAGATATTTTACACGAGGAAAACCATGCTTAGAGACAATAGCAACAAATAATTGTTTATGTTACACTAAAAATTTTTCACTTGACAAATATAGTCAAAACTCCAGATAAAATTTATTTAACTGGAGATTTACATAGACAGGAAATCATTGAATTAAATAAAAAATGCGAAGAAACAAAGGATTATAATGAAAAACAAAAAATATTACAAGAAATTGCCCAGCTTGAGGTTAAATCTACAATAATGATCGATGATAAAGTGTTTATTAATAAGTTGTTAAATTATATCCACAATTCAAGAGGAAAAGATGAAAATATAATTTTGGATAGCTCGAGTAAAGATTATTATTCAATGCAGTTTGTAT
>JASBVU010000598.1 GCA_029960905.1 Thermoanaerobacterium sp. | reverse complement strand
TATAAAGTTCGTCAGCCATATTAATAGATTCTTCTATTTCATCAATGGAGGATTGAACCTCTGCATTTGCCTTTAAGATCGTTCCTCCTGTTTCACGAACGACCACATCAACAATCGCTTCACGATTAGCTTTTAAATAATCCGCTGCTTTGCGAAGCACTTCTTTTCTCTCGTTTGCCGAGGTTTTTGTCCACTCTGTCTGTGCTTTTTTTGCAATTTCAAATGATTCGTTAAGTTGTTCTTTTGTTGCTAAACGAACAGTGGCGATCACTGAATTATCGTAAGGATTCAAAATATCGTATGTTCGTTCACTTAACCCCTCTGTCCATTCACCATTAATAAAACTTTTATTTAATTCTTCATAACGTTGCATATTCTATACCCCTTTTTGAAAAAATGATAAAATATCAAGATTTATAGCTTTCTTATATCAATACAAATGTCCGCAAGAACTCTCTCGCATTATTCATCCCTTTCTAAAATCAAAATTTTAAATTTTAAAAATAAGATTCCTTTAAAAAGGTTGCAATATTATCTTGAATTAAAATATTTTTAATTAAAAATATTACACATTAATAATAAACCTTTCCATTTGATAAATCAATTATTTAAACCATTCAGAATTTGTTATTTGTTTTTTATTTCACCGCTTGTTTCACCTTTAAGGATCGTTCTGGCATAATATGCCGAATAACTTGCTGTGTTGCTTATGTCTTGCATAGGCATAGTTACCGCTAGTTCTTCTGCAGCAGCAGATTGACTTTCAGACTCCTCACTAATTTGGGAAATGGACTTATGCAACTGAAAGATAAAATCATCTTTTTTTAAAACTGTACCTCTAACTGTGTCAGTATGACTTTTTAACGTATGCCTCTATTTATTTGCAAAAATCTGGATGATAACTACATTCAAATAGGGTCCCTTATCCCTTTTTCATATTAAGAATATTCAAACTATGTATGTTTTGGTATATTATTTAAAATAATCCAAATTATATACTTTTGATTTTTTCTTGCGTTTTTATGCGACGCTAGTGTCTATATTTATAATCGAATCGTTCTGCAGGAAACATTGCCGAAGGATGTATCTCCAACGTTTATTTCATTGTTCAAGTTTTTCCATCTCTATTCATTTATGGCGGACCATTTTACGGAAGAACATGCGTGTTGGAAAAAATATTTGTTTAAAACAAAAAACATTCAAGTAAATAATCTTTATTCTCTAAAAGTTGTAAACTTATATCATTTCAAAGCAGCTGTAAAAGGACATGCTGACATTTGGTTCGATCATCAAGAAAAATGCAAGCAAATATCGAAATAAGCCGGCTGTAAATTTTCAAGATACAACATTGTCATATGACGTGTTAAATATTTGTGCAATTAAAATTGCGAACGCTTTCTTGAACCGTGGTTATAAAAAAAGGTAATAAAGTTGCAGTAATGACACGGAGTTTGATGTTTTTTTATTGTATGATTGGTTCCTTCTGTTCGTCCATTCGTGTAAGGTGTCTTAAAGTATTGCAGTATTTCTAGTTTCCAATTCTCTATCGTTTTAG
>JASBVU010000597.1 GCA_029960905.1 Thermoanaerobacterium sp. | reverse complement strand
ACATTTCCACTACAACTTATTGACAAAAACAAAAACCACGAAAGCCTTTATTTTAAAGCTTTAAATGGCTCTATTTTATCCTTTTTGCTGCAAAAGTCAGATTGTATTGACATTATAAAATAAATAAAATATAATGAAAATTAGAGGTTAATGCTCTTTTTTGTACAATTGATCTCCATCTTCCTTTTAGAAAATGGAGATCAATTGTTTATATAAGCAATAGTAGTTGATTATTAACATAAATAACGATATTTCATATCATTAATGATATCATCATCATTAACATCAGCTTTATCATTAATTATATAACGTCAGTAATGATATATCTAACATTAGCAATACAATCATCATTATTGCTAATTATAGCATTATATGAAACAAAGGAAATATCAAATATTTCTTTATTCTATAGATTTTTTTCGGAAATAGCTTTAATATATTCTTCTTTTTCAAATAAAAGATCATTTATTTCTTCCTGAAGAGCTTCTATTTTATTTGTATATTCATCTTTTATTGATTTTAATTCTTCTTGATATTTTTTATCTAGTTCAAGTAAAGCCATACCCTTATCAACAATTGCTTGCTTTTTTAAAAATTCAATTTCTCTTTTAAAATCATTAAGTGCTTTTTCTTTGTTTTCTAATTCATTTTTGAGTATTGTATATTCATCTTTGAGATTTTTATTTTCGGTTTTTAAATTATTATTTTCTTCTTTGAATCCTTTATATTCATTTATTAAAGCTGATAATGTATCAATCTTAGCCTTATATTCATCAATCAATGCCTTATTACTTTTGTTAACTTCATTAACTCTATTAACTTCTAACTCTAAGCTATTTATATGGTTAACATAGTCTTGCAGCTTTTGATTAATGTCTTTATTTTTAATTTCTAGTTCTGCTATTTTGGATTGTAGAGTTTCAATTAGACTATTTTTTTTAGCAATTTCTTTATTAATTTCTTCATTCTTTGTATTTTGAAGATTTAATATTTTTTGTCCAACATTTATATATATGTCAAGAAGTCTTTTTGTAAGTGCTTGAACTTCTTCAATGTCTGACGCAATTTGAGGAACAGCATTTCGTGTCATTTTTGCTTCATAAGTCTGAACTAATTCACCCATAAAATCTTTTGCGCTTAGACCGGATTGCTCTATTAATTTTGATATTTTTTCTTTTAATTCTTCACTCATCTTGACTCCCCAAGTAGTGTCCATGAAATCATCTCCTTAATGGTTAATCATAAATATGATTTATATAAGTAGGTTAACAAGTTAACCTTAGTTAATTAAAGTATACCATCTAAAATAAAAAAATGCAAAAAAATATATTGATAGACCAAGAAAAGGTGATATAATATAAATTAAGGGTATGGTGGATCTACTCCGCCAGGGTGGTTCTAAACGTCATGGCGGAAACCATGACGTTTAATTTTGTCTATTAAGTCGATTGTTTCTTTTGTTATACTGAGTAAATCAGTATAAACAAAGATAAAATCTCCCTTCTAAAAAAGAGGGAGATTTTATCTTTGTTTATTAGACTAATTATAATATGTATTA
>JASBVU010000596.1 GCA_029960905.1 Thermoanaerobacterium sp. | reverse complement strand
AGTATTTACTTCTCCTTTCTTCATTATACTATAAAATATTATAAAATGCTATAATATGTTATAAAATTTTATTAACAAATACGTTTTTCTCATCCTTAGTAAGCAAAGTAATCATTAGCATTGTTCTTCTGAAATATTGTGAGATATTCTAAAACTTCCTCACCTACTACTCTATTTACTTAGACTCAATTATTCTGTTATGTTAATAATTCAATTTTTCTACATCTAACAAAATATTTGTTTTATTCAAAAATTTGCCACTTTGTTATTTTTATTGACTTTTTATTGACTAAAAGTGTATATTAAGGGTATAATATATTATGAAAGGTATATTACCTTTCTGGGGTCTGCATTGTGCAGGCGGCCGCCGATAGGGCGGCTTTAAGCTTTTATGGGAAAATTTTTAAACCATATCCGAGATAACCTGGATATCCATGTATTTTAGATTCTACGGTTGCAAAAGCTTGATCTTTAGTTGAGTACTTTACAAATAAAAAATTTTTTATTACCTTCTCGGTAACTTCATAAGTAATACTATGTACATAAGTAAAATCCCCTCCCAAATATTATTTAGCTTTTGTAAGATATTCTAGTATTTCCTCTGATATTTTATCTGCCTCATCTTCCAACTCTAAATGCTCCATGTTAATACCTATAATATAGCCACACTTCGGCATGTCATTCAGTATGTGTTTTATCTCATGAAGGAAAGTTTTAACCTGCGTCATGTAGCTTACATTTCCGTTGAGCAGTAAATGATAGTTCCCTCTCCTACTTATATATGTAAACCCCAGCACTGTTGAGGGTAAATTAAACACTATGTGAGTTCTTATACCAAATGCATTCATAACTTCATGAAATGGTATTGTTTCATCCATCAAAGCTCTCATGAGAGAAGTGTTAAGTAAATTGATACTGCTCAACTAAATCATTCCCCCTTATCTTCTTCATAAGAATGTTTTTAAGCGGTTTAGTAATCAGTAATGTGTAAAAATTTTTTTAATTTCTTCCAATGAGATTTTTACTTTTTCATATGGTATATTCTCAATAAAATATCTATCCATAGTATGATTAAATAAATCTGACATAATTTCATGAGGATCCTCAACAATAAAAAACCTGCCTTGTAAAGCTCCGCAATGTTCGCATGTATTTGCAAAATAACTCATATTTACTGTTTTACTAAACATTTTCCGTATAGTGTGGTATTTAGTAGATAGAAATTTATCGAGAGTTTCTATATCACCTAATCCAATAGGACCTAACCATGAAAAGTATTCATCTAATTCTTCTAAATCGTAATTTAAAAAATAGGAGTAAACTTTTGTAGTTTTTCCACACTTCCAACAAATTCTATCCCAGCCATAAAGATTAATACCAAATTCTTTTATATATTCAAATACCCATTCATAAATCTTTAATGTTGACTTACAATTAGGAAAATTCGAACAACCTACAAATTCGCCAAATTTTCCTGACTTTAAAACATAATATCCATCACATTGCTTACACTTAACTTTTTTCATGTTCTTTCCACCTTTATTCCTCTTTATCTTCTTC
>JASBVU010000031.1 GCA_029960905.1 Thermoanaerobacterium sp. | reverse complement strand
AACTAACAGCTATTAACGATTTTGAAATTTTTATGGAGAAAATTGTAAAAGCTGCCTCAGAATCAGTGGATAGAACGCCTAACTTATTGCCAGTGTTAAAGCAAGCTCATGTAGTTGATTCTGGTGGAAAAGGCTTTTTATTTATGCTAATAGGAATGCTTCAGGCTATAAAAGGACATGAGATAGCTGTCGAGCACGTTGTTGAAGACATTCATAAAAAAGAAAGTAATATCTTAGACATAAATTTCACTTATTGTACGGAAATGCTTATTAATGCAAAATCCGGAAATTCATCTAAGCTTAAAAGCGAAATTGAATCTTTTGGTGATAGTATAATCGTTGTTGGAGATGGAGATTTAATAAAAGTTCATATACATACTAATTCTCCAGGCTTAGTTTTGCAGAAGGGTTTAGAGTATGGTGAATTGATAAAAGTCAAAATTGATAATATGAAACTTCAGCATGAAAATACAATTTTTGAATCAAAAGATAAAGAAAAAAAAGATATGGAAACGCATATTAAAAAATATGGTTTTTTGGCTGTTTCTCCTGGTGATGGGGTAAGTAGATTGTTTAATGATTTGGGGTGCGATGTCGTAATAGATGGTGGACAAACTATGAATCCTAGCGCTTTGGATATCTTAAATGGCTTAAAAGAAATAAATGCAGAAAATATAATTGTTTTTCCAAATAATAAAAATATAATCATGACGTGTGAGCAAGCTAAAGGTTTATCAGACAAAAATGTGTATGTTATCAATACTTATAGCTTTAATCAGGCTATAAGTGCTATGATAAACTTCGATGTTAACGCAAGCATAGATGATGCAATTAAAAATATAAATGAGACGATCGATAAGATTACAACAGTAGAAATAACTTATTCTATAAGAGATACTGTATTAGATGGAGTAGAAATCAAGACTGGAGAAATTTTAGGATTTGTAAATGGACAATTTGCCAATAAGGGCTCTGACTATAATGAAGTGGCAAGAAAAATGGTGCTAGACACTATTTCTGATGATACTTCAATAGTAACCATTTATTATGGAAAAGAAGTTGAAGAAGAAACTGCAAAAAAATTATCAAATACTATAGTATTTGATGGTGATGTGGATCTTCAATATGGTGGACAGCCTCTATACTACTACGTGATTTCGATTGAATAGGTGATTTTATGGATCTTTCAAAACAAATACAATATGTAAAAGGTGTAGGTCCAAAGAGAGCATCGCTGCTTAAAAGAATTGGTATTGAGACTGTAAAGGATGCATTGGAGTATTATCCTAGAGAATATGAAGACAGGGAGAAAATAACGCCGATAGATACGTTGAAGATTGGCGAAAAACAAACTTTTAAAGCGTATATCGCAGGAAAACCGAGAGAGTATAAGATTAAAGGGCTCATAATTACAAAAATACCTGTTAAAGATGGAAGTGGGACTTTAGAACTTGTTTGGTACAACCAGCCGTATATTAAAAATAATTTCAAACTTGGTGAAGAGTATATAATAAATGGCAAAGTTGCCTATAAATATGGACAAGTGTACGTGGAAAATCCAGCGATGGATAAAAGTGATATTTTAAATCTAAATGCGGGAAGAATTGTGCCGATATATAAATTGACAGATGGATTAAGCCAAAAAATTTTAAGAAACATAATTTATAACCTTTTAAAAGAGTATATAAATGAGATAGAAGAAATTTTTGATGAGGATTTTTTGACAGAATATAATTTATTAGACATAAAGAAAGCCATAAAAAACATCCATTTTCCTGAGTCATCGGAAATGTTAGAGAGATCTAAATATAGGCTTATATTTCAAGAATTTTTTATTTTGCAATTAGGATTAAATTTAATTAAAAATAGGTATGATGCCGATAAATCAGGTATAAAGTTTAAGCGTGTAGATTTAAGCGAATTTCTAAACAATTTAAAATTTAACCTTACTAAAGCACAGGATAGAGCTTTAAATGAGATCTTAGATGATATGTATTCAGGAAAAGTGATGAACAGACTTTTGCAAGGCGATGTTGGCTCTGGGAAGACGATCATAGCGGCAGCAGCAATGTACGTTGCAGTAAAGAATGGATATCAAGCATCAATATTGGCGCCAACAGAAATACTTGCAAAACAGCACTATTTGTCATTGAAAGAGTTGTATGACAAGTTAGGCATTAAAACGGAATTGTTGACAGGAAGTATTGGCAACAAAAGGAAAAATTCAATAATAGAAAAAGTCAAAAATGGTGAGATTGATGTATTGGTTGGGACCCATTCTTTAATTGAAGATAATGTTCAGTTTAAAAATTTAGGTTTGGCGATAACAGATGAACAGCATAGATTTGGCGTTCGCCAAAGAGCTGTGTTTAAAGATAAAGGCAGCCAAACCAATGTCCTTGTAATGACAGCAACGCCTATTCCAAGGACATTGGCACTAATGTTGTATGGAGATTTGGATATGTCTATAATAGACGAATTGCCTCCAGGAAGAAAGAAAGTTGAGACGTATGCAGTGAGTGGAGCTTTAAGAGAAAGAGCATATAAATTTGTCATAAATGAAATAAAAAAGGGACGCCAGGCTTACATAGTTTGCCCATTGATAGAGGATTCAGAAACTATATATGCAAAATCGGCGGAGGTTGTCTATGAAGAAATTTATAAAGGGGTTTTTAAAGATTTTAGAGTTGGATTAGTACATGGCGGGATGAATTCAAATGATAAGGATAAAGTGATGAGTGAATTTGTTGATGGTAAAATAGACATATTAGTCTCAACAACAGTTATTGAAGTAGGTGTAAATGTCCCAAATGCAACAGTAATCGTCATTGAAAATGCAGAAAGATTTGGATTGGCGCAGTTACATCAATTAAGAGGGCGTGTTGGAAGATCGTCACATCAATCGTATTGCATTTTGATAGCCTACTCATATTCCGATGTTGTAAAAAAAAGATTGAAAGTGATGACCGAAACGAATGATGGATTTAAAATTGCCGAAAAAGATTTGGAGATAAGAGGTCCAGGAGAATTTTTTGGCGTAAAACAACACGGATTACCTGAACTTAAATTGGCGAATATATTTGATGATATTGAAACATTAAAATTAGCTCAAAAAGCTGTAGAAAAATTTATAAATGATGATGGCACTTTCGAAAGACATAGTAAAATGAAAGCGGAATTGATAGAGCGATTTAAAGATAAGTTAGATGGGATTATATTAAATTAATTGCTGGGAGGAAGAGAGAATGGGAAAGATAGCCATAGTCACAGACAGTGTATCTGATATTCCAGACGATATTGTAAAACTATACGATATATATGTTGTACCGCTTACAATTGATATTGATGGTGTCTCTTATAAGGATGGGATAGATATAAAAAAAGATGAATTTTATGATTTACTGAACTCTGGGAAAATGCCTAGTACTTCACAAGTATCTCCTATTGAGTTTATGGATGTCTTTAGTGACTTATTGAAAAGTTACGATGAAATAATCTGTATTTTAATGTCATCAAAATTAAGTGGGACATATCAGTCAGCATTGTTGGCTAAAGACAACTTAAAAAATCCAAACATAACCGTGATTGATTCTAAAAATTTTTCTTTAGGTGCTGGGTTTATTGTTATAGAAGCAGCAAGGATGGCATGCAATGGCAATACCAGTGATGAGATAATTGCCAGAGTAACAAATATGATACCTAAAATTAGCTATACAATGATTTTTGATTCGCTGGATTATCTTTATAGAGGAGGAAGATTAAAAAAGACACAAGCAATTTTAGGAAGCATTTTGAATATTAAGCCGATACTTATTAATAACGATGGTGAATTAGAGATAAAAGATAAGGTTAGAGGCAGAAAGAATGCCATAAAATGGATTATAAATTACATGAGAGATACAAAAATTGATTTTACTGAAAAAGAGATTGGGCTTTTGCATACTGATAGAGAAGAGTTTATGTTAGAAATTGAAAATGCCATTCGCAACGAATTTGGTGCAACTAATTTTATTAAAAGCAGAGCCGGTTGCACAGTTGGCGTTCATGCTGGACCGTCTGCTGTTGGAATATTTTTTGAATTTAATTAATTTTTATTTTAAATAAGTTTTAACGCCATTTTTGTCACCTCGAAACAAAATTGCTAAATAAATTATAGTTTATTGATGTCTTTATTGGGCAAATTAATATTGAAATCATTAAATGGAGGTGATAAAAATGGCAGCAGGTTCAGAGACAAAAAATCCTCTTGTAGTAAGAGAAGCTAAGCAAGCTATGAGCAAATGGAAATACGAAATAGCAAGCGAACTTGGAATAAATCCTCCAGCCGATGGTTATTGGGGCACACTTACATCTCGTGATTGCGGCGCTGTAGGTGGTCACATGGTGAAAAAAATGATCCAAATGGCTGAAAGCCAAATCGCTAATAAAGGTACACTTAGATAACAAAAGATACCCGTAAGGGTATCTTTTTAAATAAGATCTTGGAAATATATCTCAACAATATATAAGAAAATATTAACATGAATATATAAAATAATATGTGGCAAATTAATATTGAAATCATTAAATGGAGGTGATAAAAATGGCAGCAGGTTCAGAGACAAAAAATCCTCTTGTAGTAAGAGAAGCTAAGCAAGCTATGAGCAAATGGAAATACGAAATAGCAAGCGAACTTGGAATAAATCCTCCAGCCGATGGTTATTGGGGCACACTTACATCCCGTGATTGCGGCGCTGTAGGTGGTCACATGGTAAAAAAGATGATCCAAATGGCTGAAAGCCAAATCGCTAATAATGGAACATTGAAGTAATTAAATTAAAAGGGTAGCCAATTGCGGTTACCCTTTTTAATTAATTTAATCCAGGTAGTAATCTACCTGGATTGGGAGAGGAGAAATTGAAGGAAGAATTTTGGGGAAATTGGTTTCCCAAATATATTATTTGCCATGTTTTAAAAGTTTTATACATAATTTTGTATCTAAACGTAAAATGTGCTAAAATATTTTAGTATTGGAGGTGTGATTTTGAGGGTTATATCTGGTATGGCTAAAGGCAGAAAATTAAAATGCCCACCTGGAAGGGCAATTAGGCCTACGTCTGACATGGTTAAAGAATCGCTTTTCAATATAATAGGTGCTGACATATACGATTCTATATTTTTAGATTTATTTTCTGGAACAGGTAGTATAGGTATTGAAGCATTAAGTAGAGGAGCTAATATTTGCTACTTTGTAGAAAAAGTATATAATAATATTAAATACATAAATGATAATGTTAAGTTGCTTGGTTCTATTGATAATGCAGTGATTTTGCATATGGATGTATTAAATGCTTTGGATTATTTTAGTAAGAATAATATTAAGTTTGATATTATATACATTGATCCGCCGTATTACAATAACTTGTACGTTGAACCGCTAAATAAAATAAGTGAATATGAGTTATTGAATACTAATGGTTATGCAATTGTTGAACATCATAAAAATGATTTTTTAGAAGATAAATACGGTAGATTGCAAAAATTTAAGACGAAAAAATACGGAGAAACCATATTAACATTTTTTAAGGAGGCAACAGATGAATATAGCGGTATATCCAGGTAGTTTTGATCCTGTTACAAATGGACATTTAGATGTAATTAAAAGAGCAGCAAAAGTTTTCGATAAATTAATTGTAGCAGTGCTTGTTAATCCATCTAAAACTCCTATGTTTTCATTGGAAGAACGAGTAGAGATGTTAAAAGAAGTAACTGCTGACATTGAAAATGTGGAAATTGATAGTTTTTCTGGTTTGCTTATAGAATATTTAGAAAAAGTCAATTCAAAGATTATTGTAAAAGGACTGCGAATGGTTTCAGACTTTGAATACGAATTTCAGATGGCTTTGATAAACAAAAAGTTAAATCCGGAAGTTGAAACTATATTTTTTATGACAAGCAATAAATATGGATATCTAAGTTCCAGCATAGTTAAGGAAGTAGCAAGGTTTGGGGGGTGCTTATCAGATCTCGTTCCAGATTCAGTGATTAAAAAGATATTAAAAAAAATTAAAGATTAAGGGGGCATTTCATTGGAAGTGGCTGATAATCTAGAAGTATTAGAGTTATTAGATTCGCTAGAAGATTATATTGAGAAAAGTTCAACTATACCTCTATCGCAAAAGACATTGATAAATAAGGATGAAATCTTAGAAATTATAAAACAAATCAGAATTAAGCTGCCAGATGAATTGAAAAAAGCTGAGTGGATTAAACAAGAAAGACAAAAAATATTGATAGAAGCCCAGCAAGATGCTGAAACAATTTTGAAAGAAGCTGAGCAGAGAATTAATCAAATGGTAAATGAAAATGAAATTGTTAAAAAAGCCGAAAAAAAAGCAGCAGAAATAATAGCTCAAGCGCAAACTAATGCAAAAGAAATAAGACTTGGAAGCAAAGATTATGCTGATGAACTGTTAGCTAAACTGGAGAAAAATGTTTCAGAATTATTAAATACGATAAAGAATAATAGGAATGAATTAAGAGGCATAAAGTAATCATGCCTCTTTGTTTGTCATGGAAATTAGGATGACAAGAAAAATAACAGATAAAAGTGAAATTATAAACATAAGTGAAGATATCTCAAATATGTTTATCATACTCTTCAAATTACCCTGATAGAAAGCTTCTGTAGCTGTTATATTGTCAATGTTTATAAATTTCAAAAAGACAAAGGAAAATAATGCAGCAAAAAGGCTATGAATAGCCTTTGCAATTAAATACGGCAAGTAGTTTATCTTGGTGTTATTAATGACACCTATTACTTGTCCATGCGTTGATAGGCCACCCCATGCTAAAATTGAGCTTATTAGTATGACCTTTTGATATAATGGTGCTGTTGCTTGGCTAATCATATTGGAACCTATCGTGATCTCCATTAAGCCGCTTAAATAGCCTGCAATTAAATTTTTGTTAAAACCAATTGCTTCAAAAATGGGCGTAATAATTTTTTCTATAACATTTATAAAACCGTATACTTTTAAAAACTCTATTAAAACTGAAAATGCTATAATATATCCGCCTATCATAATCATTGTGTTCATAGAATTTTTAACTGCACTACCTAAGATTTCTCCAAAATTGATAATTCCATCAGAATCAGAATCATTGTGAAGGATTTTGTTGTGATTTGAATTTTTTGTATTTTTCTCTTTAATATTATAATTTCTGAAAATTATACCAGTAGTAATTGCCCCGAAGTAATTTGATAACATTATTATATAACCAATTTTGGAGTTGTTAAACATTCCCATGGCTACTACGCCTAACATAAACAGTGGACCAGAATTGTTGCAAAATGTCATTAGTCTTTCAGCTTCGTTTGTGTTTAAAAGTTTTTCTTCCCACAATCTTTTTATTATTTGTGCACCTACAGGATACCCGGAAGTGTATCCAACAGCCATTGCAAAACCGCCATTACCAGAGACATTGAATATTGGACGCATTATAGGCTCTAAAAATTTACCAAGAGTTTTGACAAAGCCTAATCGCACCAGCATTTCGGAACCAATGAAAAAAGGCAATAATGCTGGAAATACTGTAAAAAGCCATAAATTGATTCCTGATTTTGCGGCAGCAAGTGAATTTTTTGGGAATATGATAATTGAAATAACGAGAAATAAGACAAATACAATCAATAAAGCCTTTGTTTTATCTTTTTTCAATGTAGTTCCCCCTTTGAAGTTTCCATAGTATATTTTTATTAAAAAGGGGGGAATAAAATGATTATTTTACTATAAACTTTTTAGTAAAATCCAGTCCTGAAACTGATTCATTTGTATAAGCAAGTGTATATATATCGGTGGCTTTTAAATCTTTTTCAAACATTTCTACGTCAGACAATATTTTTTTATATTCAGAAACCTTTGTAATGATTGGTATACTTGCTTTATTTTTAATTTCTTTTAGGAGTTCTAATCCTTTTTTAGTAGCACCTAATATTCTTATGTAATTTGGTCCATCAAATTTCAAATAAATGCTTGAATTAATATTCAATAATACATGCATCATTATTCTCCTTATTCTGCTTTCGGTATACCTTTTAGTTTTGACGTAGCTTATTATATCGCTTAAATTATTGCAAAGAGATGAAGCTTTTTTTATGCGATTTTCTAAGCCTTCTGTAACATCAAAAACATCTTTTACTGAAGTATCATTCCTTAAACGATAGACTACTATTTTGGCAAAATCATCTAAAGTAACGGGACCGTGACCATCAGCAATACACTTTTTTAAAATTTCAAGAGAATATTCAGGCATATACCTTCCTAATATGGAATAGTTTTTATCGTTTATGACCTTTCTAAGATATGTAGCGCTTGCAAAAGATTCTACTGTTTCCAAAGAGTTATAGCCTGGACCAAATCTTTTTAATGTTAAAGGTTTAATATTGCTATTTAATTTGATTAAGCTCTTTATGTATTCAATTCCAAGTATATTATTTGGATTTCCAATGATGCTGTTGATGGTTTTCCCAAAATATTTTGATAATGCTGATTCACGTGCCTTTGCATATGTGATACCGCTTTTTAAATATTTTTTCAAAAGTGCTTTATATTCTTCTGGTTCATCTAAAAGAAATTTTGATATTTGGTGTAATTCATCAATAGTGCCATGTTCACTTCCAAACGATATGTAATCTATGATGTTTAATGAATCAAGTAGCTTTATCGCACCGTAAGCGAATTTTTCTGCGGTGGAAACAGCGTATATCGTAGGTAACTCAACAACTAAATCTATTCCCGATAATAATGCCGCTTCTGCTCTGGACCACTTATCTATGATAGAAGGAATGCCACGTTGAACAAAATTGCCGCTCATTACTGCCACGACAAAGTCTGCTTTTGTCATTTCGATAGATTTTTTTATGTGATATATATGTCCATTGTGAAGTGGATTGTATTCTACAATTAAACCTAATACGCTCATAATGTGCGCCTTTCTAAAAAATTATTAATTGTACTTATTATTTTATAAAAAATATGTTAAAATGTAAAATGTGTATACAATATATTTCTTCTTTCTAAAGGAGAAATATATAAAGATAAATATTTTGGAGGAAGGGACGATTTTATGAGTATTATTCAAAGTATTATTGAAAAAGCCAAAAGCGACAAAAAGAAAATTGTTCTGCCGGAAGGTGCGGAACCGAGGACATTAAAAGCCGCCGAGATAGTCCTAAAAGAGGGAATCGCAGATTTAGTGCTTCTGGGAAATGAGGATGAGATAAGAAGTGCAGCAAAAGATTTGGACATATCTAAAGCGGAAATCATTGACCCTGTAAAGTCTGAAATGTTTGATAGGTATGCTAATGATTTTTATGAATTAAGAAAGAGTAAAGGAATAACATTGGAAAAAGCCAGAGAAACAATTAAGGACAATATTTATTTTGGGTGTATGATGGTCAAAGAAGGCTATGCTGATGGATTAGTTTCTGGTGCTATTCATGCTACTGCCGATTTATTAAGACCTGCGTTTCAGATCATTAAAACGGCTCCTGGGGCAAAGATAGTATCAAGCTTTTTTATAATGGAAGTTCCTAATTGTGAATATGGTGAAAATGGCGTGTTTTTATTTGCTGATTGTGCTGTTAATCCATCACCTAATGCAGAAGAACTTGCATCTATTGCTGTACAATCTGCTAATACTGCTAAGAATTTGTTGGGTTTCGAACCAAGAGTTGCGATGCTTTCATTTTCTACTAAAGGCAGTGCATCACACGAGCTTGTAGACAAAGTAAGAAAGGCAACAGAGATAGCAAAGGATTTAATGCCAGATGTTGCCGTCGATGGTGAATTGCAATTAGATGCCGCTCTTGTTAAGGAAGTGGCAGAGCTAAAAGCGCCAGGAAGCAAAGTTGCAGGATACGCAAATGTGCTTATATTCCCTGACTTACAGGCTGGTAACATCGGATATAAGCTTGTACAGAGATTAGCTAAGGCAAATGCAATCGGACCGATAACACAAGGAATGGGAGCACCAGTTAATGATTTATCTAGAGGATGTAGCTATAGAGATATTGTCGATGTAATAGCAACAACGGCTGTACAAGCCCAATAAAATGTAAAGTATGGAGGATGAAACTATGAAAATATTAGTTATAAATTGCGGAAGCTCTTCACTGAAATACCAATTGATTGAATCTAATGATGGAAATGTGCTGGCAAAAGGCCTTGCCGAAAGGATTGGCATAAATGATTCACTATTGACACATAATGCTAATGGAGAAAAAATCAAGATAAAAAAAGACATGAAAGATCACAAAGACGCAATAAAATTAGTTTTAGATGCTTTGGTAAACAGCGATTACGGCGTTATAAAGGATATGTCTGAAATAGATGCTGTAGGTCATAGGGTTGTTCACGGAGGAGAATCTTTTACTTCATCAGTTCTTATAAATGATGAAGTGTTAAAAGCAATAACAGATTGCATAGAGTTAGCTCCACTGCATAATCCTGCTAACATAGAAGGAATTAAAGCTTGCCAGCAAATCATGCCAGACGTTCCAATGGTGGCAGTATTTGATACAGCTTTTCATCAAACAATGCCTGATTATGCATATCTTTATCCAATACCTTACGAGTACTACACAAAGTACAGAATCAGAAGATATGGATTTCACGGCACGTCACATAAATATGTTTCAAATAGAGCTGCAGAGATTCTAAATAGGCCTATTGAAGATTTAAAAATTATAACATGTCATCTTGGAAATGGCTCAAGCATTGCTGCCGTCAAATATGGTAAATCAATTG
>JASBVU010000595.1 GCA_029960905.1 Thermoanaerobacterium sp. | reverse complement strand
GAGTTTGGATTTACTGTTGAAAATGTCGTTAGCAAAGCATTGGAATTATTAAAATAAATGAACAAGAGTGCTTTATTGCACTCTTGTTCAGAAGTTTGTAAGGAATCATACAAGTACGGTTTATAAGGAAGGAATGATAATAATGAGTGTTACAATTAAAAATGTTTCATTTTCAGGATGGAATGACTGCATTGAGGTTTCTAATGGGTTAGTTGATTTCATAGCTACAACTGAAATAGGTCCAAGGATAATGAGATTTGGATTCGTTGGACAAGAAAATGAATTTAGCATTAATGACGAAGATGCAGGGAAAAAAGGTGACAATATCTGGAGAAATTATGGAGGACACAGATTGTGGCACAGTCCTGAAGCCATGCCTAGAACTTACACCCTTGACAACTTTCCTATAAGCTATGAAGAAATAGAAAATGGTATTAGACTTATCCAAGAGCCTAAAGATTATGCATATATACAAAAGGAAATTGAAATAACTTTAGAGCCAGATAAACCTATTGCAAAAGTTAAACATACGCTTACAAATAAAGGTGCTTGGACAGTAGAACTTTCGCCGTGGGCTATATCTGTCATGGCAACAGGAGGCCTTCAAGTTGTTGAGCAACCCGTGAAAGATACTGGTCTTTTGCCAAATAGAGCTTTGGTATTGTGGCCATATTCTCATATGAAAGATCACAGAATACACTTTGGAGACAAGTACATAATTTTTGAGCAAGATCCTAATAAAAAAGAACCATTCAAATTTGGAATTCAAAACGAAAAAGGATGGGCAGCATACTTTAATCATGGACATCTTTTTGTAAAGAAATTTAATCATGATGAAAACGCAGTATATCCAGATTACAATGCTTCTTACGAAACATATACTACAGATTGGATGATGGAAATGGAGTCTTTAGGACCTATGGTTAAATTAAATCCTGGCGATTCCACAGTCCATACAGAAGAATGGTTACTATATGACGATGTAAAAAGACCTTCTATAGATGAAAACGAAATAGAAGAGCTACTATCTAAATATGTAAAATGATTAATTAGGGCTTGTAAATCAGGCCCTAATTAAAGTTTTGTTTTAGGAGGATAGAATTGGAATTAATTACTATTATTTTTGCTATTTTAATTGACCAAATTTCAAAATACTTTGTAGTAAAGTATTTAAAACCGATTGGAACTTTACCTATAATAAACAATGTATTTAACTTTACGTACGTTGAAAATAAAGGCGCTGCTTTTGGAATATTGCAAAATAAGACAGTATTCTTTATAATAATAACGGTTATTGTTGGAACAATATTGGTGTATTCAATTATAAATATACCCAGCAGTACATTTTATAAATTTACTTTATCCATGATTCTTGGTGGAGCAATTGGAAATTTGATCGATAGAGTTAGATTAGGGTATGTTGTAGATTTCATTGATTTTAGATTTTTTCCAGCGGTATTTAACTTAGCTGATTCCATGATAGTAGTAGGTGCTATATTGCTGTGCTATACTTTAATATTTAAAAAAGAAAGTTAATAATAGGTGGCTATATGCCTGGAAGGGTTGTAA
>JASBVU010000594.1 GCA_029960905.1 Thermoanaerobacterium sp. | reverse complement strand
ACTTCCAATACAGAATCTGAAATATTGATTGCAAACAATGAGAAACAAAATTTTTCTTTAAAGGCTATTAACAGATATAACGTGGGAAATAGTATTTTTGGTAATAGCGAAGTAATTGAAGTTTGGAGAGAAAATCATATATTAAAACAAATTATTACGTATATAAAGTATAAAAAGTATCCTAATGTTATTTTTGTGAAGGCGTCATATAAGAATATTTCATTTCTTCCCATTGTTATAAATAGTTATATACATCATAACTATACAGTGCCTACTAACAAACAGAACAGAATGCCATTTTGGGGTTATTTTGGTGCTTCTTACGATTCAAGACCTGACTGGATACAACCTTTAAAAGTAGGATTTGCACAAGGAAATTATATGGGCATGAATTCCTCAGACTATGGAGGAGGGACACCTGTAATAGATATCTGGAATAACGAATTTGGTGTTGCTATCGGACATACAGGGCTTAAACAATATGAAGTTTTTTTGCCTATTAATGTAAGTGAGTATGGAGCTCATATGAGCATTCAACATGATGTAGACTTTGTTTTAGAGTCGCAAGAGCAATTTGAATCCCTTGAAACTTTTATTATGGTACATCCAGGAGATTGTTTTACAGCATTGAGAACTTATAGAAATATACTTGAGGATAAAGGTTTGAAATTTAATTATGTTCCACCAGAGGATGCTTATAAAACTATGTGGCACAGTTGGGGGTATGAAAGGGATTTTTCCATTAAACAGATATACGAAACATTACCCAAGATTAAAGAATTAGGTATTAGGTGGGTATGTTTGGATGATGGATATCAAATAGAAGAAGGAGATCTAGAATTATCAAAAGAAAAATTTCCAAATGGCGATAAAGACATGAAAGAATTTGTACAAACCCTTCATGATAATGGTTTAAAAGCTCAATTGTGGTGGATACCTTTAGCAGTTGATCCTAAATCAAAAGTATATGAAAAACATCCTGATTGGTTATTGTTAAACAAATATGGCGAAAAACAGTATATTAATTGGTGGGATAGTTATTATTTATGTCCTGCGTATAAGCCTGTGCAGGAAGATATAAAGCGCCAGTTATATAAAATACTCGTGGAATGGGATTTTGATGGATTAAAAATTGATGGTCAACACTTGAATTCGGCACCAAAATGTTTTAATCCGGTACATAATCATAAAGATCCAAGTGAGTCGATTGAATGGATGTCCTTAATTATAAAAATGATTTATGAAGTGGCTCGCGAAATAAAAAAAGATGTAGTTGTTTTTTATTGTCCATGTGGAGCAACTTATTCTATTTTTACTATGCCTTATTATAATATTGCAGTAGCTTCTGATCCTTTAAGTTCTTGGCAAGTAAGATCGAAAGGTAGAGTAATAAGAGCATTGGGATGGAATAATGTAGTATATCATGGTGATCATGTTGAACTTACTGATAATTATCTCGATTTTGCATCAATTGTTGGTATAGGGGCTGTTATAGATACGAAATTCACATGGCCACCTGGTTCAATGGGAGAATCTATATTAAGGCCAGGAGAAAAAGAACCATTTCTTTTAA
>JASBVU010000593.1 GCA_029960905.1 Thermoanaerobacterium sp. | reverse complement strand
TAGGAAAAGACTAGGGCTTATTAGTTTAATGTCAGTAAAAGAAAATATGACTATCTCAAATATAGAAAAATATAAAAAAAATATAATTGGTACAATAAATGAGAATCAGGAACTGTTAGATGTAAAAGATTATATAAAAAAGTTAAATATAAAAGCATCGCATTTTAGTTTACTTGTTAAAAACTTAAGTGGTGGAAATCAGCAAAAAGTGGTATTAGCAAAAAATTTATTAAGAAAACCTAAGATATTAATTTTAGATGAGCCGACAAGAGGCATTGATGTAGGTGCAAAATACGAGATTTACAAATTAATGTTTTCACTTGTTAAAGAAGGAATTTCAATAATAATGATCTCCTCAGAATTGCCAGAAATATTAGGTATAAGCGATAGAATAATTGTAATGCATGAAGGTAAGAAAAAAGGTGAATTTGAAAACAAAAATGTAACACAGGAAATGATAATGCAATGTGCAATAGGAGGTAAGGAATGATGGTAAAGCCTAAAGATAATGAATATAAACAATATGTATCAAAGCTTGGAATTTTGAACATAAATATGAAATTATATACTATGCTTATAGCATTAATAGCTATATGGGCTATATTTTCAATAGCAACAGATGGCAATTTTATTACACCAAGAAACATATCTAATCTTTTAAGACAGGCAACCTCTACTGGGATTTTGGCTATTGGAATGGTATTTGTAATCATTGCAGGTCAAATAGATTTATCAGTCGGTTCTTTACTTGGTTTAACAGGTGGTATTGCGGCTATTTTAAATGTTTGGTATCACGTAAATGGGATAGTTTCTATTTTGGTAGCTTTAGCAATAGGCGTGATAATTGGATTATGGAATGGATGGTGGGTTGCTTATAGAAATGTTCCGGCTTTTATTGTGACACTTGCAGGGATGCTTGTGTTTAGAGGAATTCTAATCGGTATAAGTAAAGGATATACTATTGCTCCTTTGAGCTCAGATTTTCAATTTATAGGGCAAGCTTATTTAACACAAAATAGCGGATATTTACTGGGGATTATAGCTGCTTTTTTGATAGTTTATTTAGTGTTAAATAGCAGAAAAACAAAAGCTAAATATAATTTAGATATTCCTCCATTAGGAATTGATATTTTAAAAATGACTTTTTTAATAATTCTCGTTGGTTTATTCGTCTTTATTTTAAATTTATATCAAGGTGTCCCATTATCCGTATTGATTTTATTGATATTAGCGTTAATTTTCTCGTACATTTCTTCTAAAACTGTGTTTGGAAGAAGAGTATACGCTATTGGTGGCAATGTTGAAGCTGCTAAATTATCAGGCATTGATGTCAAAAAAATTACTCTAATTTTATTTGCTATAAATGGTTTGCTTGCTGCATTTGCAGGAATACTACTAACTTCAACGTTAAATGCTGCATCTGTTTCTGCAGGGCAAAATGCGGAGTTAGATGCAATTGCTGCTAGTGTGATTGGTGGTGCTAGTCTGAGCGGTGGAGTAGGGACAGTGTTTGGAGCGGTTATAGGTGCGTTAGTTATGGCAAGTATAGATAATGGAATGAGTATGCTTAATTCT
>JASBVU010000592.1 GCA_029960905.1 Thermoanaerobacterium sp. | reverse complement strand
AATAACATTGATGGCATTTATAATGATATTTGTACCCGTAGCGATAGAGAAAGACAACACTGAGTATGAAGAATTTATGAGAAGCGAGTTTGGCTACAAAGATGTGGTTGATACAACAATTAAGAATGAAGATTTCAGTGAATTAGCTTATAGTTACAAATTGAGATAGATGAAAAATCCTCCCATTTAAACATGACCTCCGGCTATGCCGGATATTTTTATTTTTCTATGTTTAAATGAACGATAAGTTATTTGTGTTGGTAATTGTAGAGAAAAATGATAAAATATAATGTATCAACAATTGATGAGGTGATGTTATGGAGATAAAAGTTGAAAGCTTTAAATTAGATCATAGAACGGTAAAAGCACCGTATGTGAGAAAATCAGGCACTTTGGTTGGACCTAATGGCGATGTCGTAACCAAATACGACATAAGATTGACACAGCCAAATGTCGATTCAATACCTACAGGTGGTATTCACACGTTAGAGCATTTATTTGCAACTTACTTTAGAGATTATTTCGATGACATAATAGACATTTCCCCTATGGGCTGCAGGACTGGATTTTACCTTACAAAGTTTGGAGACACATCAATTGATGTGATAAAAGATGCCTTGAAAAAAGTCTTAGAAAGAGTATTGGCGACAAAAGAAGAAGATGTGCCTGCTACGAACGAGATTCAATGCGGTAACTATAGAGATCATTCTCTTTTTACTGCTAAAGAATACGCAAAGGCTGTTTTGGAAAAACTTTGAAAGGTAATATATATTAAGGACCGCGAATAAACTATTGTGAGGTGTCTTGTATGCGCAATAGATCTTTTGTTCGCGGTGCTTTTATTTTGACTATAGCAAATATTGTAGACAGGGCTATTGGCTTTGTCTTTAGAATCATTCTTTCTAATTTGCTAGGCTCTGAAGGAACCGGGATATATCAAATAGCACTGCCAATCTATTTTGTATCAATAACATTTATAACATCGGGCATTACGGCTGTTACATCTCGGTTCGTATCTGAGGAAAGAGCCAAAAATAACAAAAGAAATATCTTTAGCATCATGGAAGTCTCTTTTTTTATTGTAATTATAATGGGTATAGCAATTTCATCTGCAGTATTCTTTAATGCCAAGTACATATCAAATAACTTACTTCACGAGCCGAGGGCGTATCTTTCCATATTGATTTTTTCACCTGTACTAATTGTAGTTTCATCATCTTCTATATTCAAAGGTTTTTTCCAAGGATTAATTAACATGGTTCCTGCGTCGGTATCTGAGATAGTCGAACAGATAGTGAGAGTTTTTTTGACACTGTATCTATTCAGCATATTTACGGGGACAAAGCTGGAGTATGCAGCAGCAATAGCTGTATTTGGAATAGCTCTCGGAGAAGTTACAAGTTTTATCATGTACATATTTTATTACAGGCGCGAATTGAAATACATAAATGAGGAAATGCCAAATGAAGGCTCAATTTGGAATAAATTAGATATCGCAAAGACAGTAATAAAGACATCTTTTCCTATTACTATTTCAAGGATGATTGTAAATATCTTGGATTTATTCGAGTCTCTCAT
>JASBVU010000591.1 GCA_029960905.1 Thermoanaerobacterium sp. | reverse complement strand
TCCCTTTCATAAATTTTTAGGTATGTGAATACGATATATGGGAAATAATTATCATGGAGGTTATAGACATAGGAAGGGAAGTATGATAATATGTTAATAAAGGGACAAGTATGTTTTGTTATAAAAGAAGGTGAAAACATGTTTGATAAAGGATTAACAGTTAATTTTATTTTTGGGTTTATTAGTGATTTTAAGGGATATGAATCTCTCGATCATATTGGTATTGATGCAGGTGATAAAAAATATATTAGTGGAGAAAGTTTAAAATCAATGGTTCGTGGATTTTATATTGAATATGGACAACAATGTCTTGTTGATGATATTAAAGAGTTTTTTGATTGGCTACTGAATAATTTGAAAAATGATAGGCAAACAATAAAGGAAAACAATTATGAATGTTTGTATGATGGATATGACAGAGTAGAAAAATTATTAAAAGATAAGTGTGATTATATAGTTAACTATGATTATTTAAATTTGCTAAATTATGATTCATTACAAAGATTAAGGAAAATACTTTTTAGTTATAAAGAGGAATACTCTCTTTTCCAAAATTATCAAAAAGATATTGTTTTTTACAACGACTTGTTAACTTGGTATGAAGATATACCTGAAGATTTAATTAAGTTTATTAAAAATTTGTATAGTAAGCAATTTGAGGATTATTTAAACGCTTATATAATAAAGGATGCATTGGAAATACAGCGATACAGTGATGAGTATAATTTTGCTGCGTAAAAGGGGTGTTTTGATGGAAGATAAATATAAAGAATTTATAAAAAATGTAGAATTACTCAGTATATATTTATCTGAGTTGGATTGTAAACGTTCCAATGACAATACTAAATTCCAAAAAGGTATAAATATAAATTTTAATTATTCTTTTGAAGTGGAGGAAATAGAAGAAAAAGGCTTTAATAGTAAAGCAATTTTTAAGATAATTGGTATCACAGAAAATGTAAATGTATTAGAAATATATGCTGAATTTAGAGCTCTATATGGGTTAAAGGCTGCGTTAGAAATTGATAAAGAATTAATAGAGAAATTCGTTAAAGTTAATTTGCCTTTGAATATTTGGCCTTATGCTCGTGAGTTGATTTCTTCTATGACAATAAGGATGGGATTGCCGCCGCTTATTTTGAATACATATAAGATAGTTTAAGTGAAGTTATTATGGGATATAAGATCCAGAGGAGAAAGATAAATTACCAAGCTGGTCATATAATTAAAAAGCTTGGTGATTTTTTATTAAAAAATAAGGAATTTTTCGATTTATTTATAAAGATTATAATCGATGGGAAAAAGAGTTTAATGGAAACAAATGTAAAAATTTTAGTCGATAGATTTGTAATTGCAAAGGTTATAAAAGAGGAAGAGGCTGATATTTTTTTAAAATTATACTTTGATTTTCAGCATTATGAAGAGAAAGGGAATTTGCTGGAATATATAGCTCAGAAATTAGGACCTTTTGGTTTAGAAGGGAGAAACTGTGACTATTCTTGCAGGAGTAATTTCATTTATGATGAAAAACAGATAGGAAGTGCTGATTTTGACTTGATATTTTTTAATAGAGAATCTGCGG
>JASBVU010000590.1 GCA_029960905.1 Thermoanaerobacterium sp. | reverse complement strand
TCTTACCGCAAGACAAAAACTTTTAGGTCAGTTTGCATTGGCGATTTTGTTTGCGTATTTTTCAAAGGATATGGTTGGCACTGATGTGATAATTCCATTTTTAAAGAGAGAAATTGATTTAGGTTACTTTTACATACCGTTTATAATGTTTGTAGTTGTAGGAACTGTAAATAGTGTTAATTTAACAGATGGATTGGATGGGCTTGCATCGGGAGTATCTTTTATGGTTACCGCTTTTTTTACCTTAATAGGTTTTTTTATGAACAATATATCATTGACTGTATTTGGCGCAGCAATAACAGGCGCACTTCTCGGATTTCTGAAGTTTAATAGATACCCTGCTGAGGTCTTTATGGGGGATACAGGTTCACTTGCAATAGGTGGAGCTGTAGCAGCTCTTGCCACAATGACTAAATTGCCTGTTATTTTAGTGTTGGTAGGAGTTGTTTATGTTGTTGAAGCATTGTCAGTTATAATTCAAGTTGTGTTTTTTAGATTTACAGGGAAAAGGATATTTAAAATGAGCCCCATCCATCATCATTTTGAGCTTTCTGGTTGGTCGGAAACTAAAGTTGTATTTCTATTTTGGATAGTAACTTTAGCAGCAGTATTTGTATCATTCTATGGTATAAGTTAATCATATTTAAAAAATAGAACGCAAATTTTATATAATTTAGGAGGAAAATATGGACTTGAATGGTAAAAAAATTGTTGTAGCAGGATTTGGGCTAAGCGGCAAAGCTCTTTGCAGAGTTTTGCTGATGCTAAATGCCAAAATATTTGTGTTTGATTCAAAAGATGAAGAAAAGTTTGATGATGATTTAAAAGAATTTAAGGAAAATGGTGTGATATTTTGCTTTAAAAAAGTTACAGATGAACTTCTAAATGATGCAGAACTGGTTGTCGTTAGTCCTGGGATTTCAATGGATTCTGAGATAGTTGTATTGGCAAAATCAAAGGGTATTGATGTAATAGGTGAGGTGGAGTTTGCGTACAGATTATCAAAGGCGCCTATATATGCCATAACCGGGACAAATGGGAAAACTACTACTACGTCATTACTTGGTGAAATATTTAAAGCGTCAGGTGTAAAGACCTATGTTGCAGGAAACATAGGATATCCTCTTGTTGAAGCAGCAGTAAATGCCGACGTGAAAGATGTCATTGTTGCAGAAATAAGCAGTTTTCAATTGGAAACAATAAAGGAATTTAAGCCTGTAATAAGCGCAATAATAAATATAACTCCGGATCATCTAAATAGACACAAGACATTGGAAAACTACATCGAAATTAAAGGGCGAATTTTTGAGAATCAAACAGCAAACCAATTTACTGTATTAAATTATGATGATAAAAATATTTCCTCTTTATTTAAAAAAGCTAAATGCAGTGTTTTCCCTTTTAGCAGAAACAGGGTTTTGGAGAACGGTACATATATTGAAGATGGGAAAATCGTAATTTCTGTAAATGGGGGAAAAAATACCGTAATAGATATTGAAGATATATATATTCCTGGAAATCACAATGTAGAGAATGCCATGGTAGCATCTACAATGGCATATTTAGCAGGTGTCGATGTTAA
>JASBVU010000589.1 GCA_029960905.1 Thermoanaerobacterium sp. | reverse complement strand
GGAATGCCAGCATTTACAATCGCTTTTACTGTTTCGACCACTTCAACGCCGCCTTCCAATTTAACAGATTGTGCACCGCCTTCAGCTAAGAGGCGGGCAGCATTTTTTAATGCATCTTCTTTAGAGATGTTGTACGTCATAAAAGGCATGTCAGCCACAACAAAAGCGTTTTTTGCTGCTTTAGAAGCAGCCTTTGTGTGGTGCACCATGTCATCCATTGTGACAGGTATGGTGCTTTCATAGCCTAATACTGCCATGCCGAGGGAATCGCCTACAAGTATAAAGTGAACACCGCATTCGTCCAGTATCTTTGCTGTCGGGTAATCGTAAGCAGTCAATGCAGTTATCTTTATGCCTTCTTTTTTAAACTTCTTTAATGTAGAAACTGTTATTTTATCATTCATCAAATATCTCCTCCAATTCAGCTATTTTTTCATCACCTGAATTTTTGAAAAATTTTATTGTGACATTTCCCATAACTTTGTATAGCTTTAAAATTTCGTCATCTTTTATGTTTTCTACATGTTTTTTTACTGTTTCTATGTCGCATCTGGTAATGGGACCTGATAGAGATGCTTCACATCCTCTTTCACTTATGTTTTTCAAAGTTCCGCGTATCAACGGCAAAAGTAAATCTGGATATTTCTCTATTGGAAAGTTAGAAGCTTTTAGCAATTCATTAGCTGATTTTATTAATGTTACAAGATAATTTGACGCCATGACACATGCTGCATGATAAAGAGGCTTGTTTATGCTATTTATCACTATTGGCTTTGCACCTATCGCTTTGGCTATGTTTATTCCAGCATCTACAGCAATGTCATCTCCTTCAATTGTAAAGTAACTTTCGGGAAGCAGAGAGACTGCAGCTTCTATTGACGGACATGTTTGGACAGGATGTAGGACCATCGTGTGCCCATATTCTTCAAGAGGCTTTAGTACATCAATGGAAATTGAACCGCTTAAGTGTGCAAAGATTTTGTTTTTTATAATAGATTTGTACTTTAGGATTTCTTCAACGATGGATTTTATACAGTCATCTTTTGTGCTTATTATGATCACGTCTGACGCATTTATGATGTCTTCGTATTTTAAGAAGGCAGCGGAATTTGTCAAAGATGATGATTTGAGTGAAGAACTAAGATTACGGCTTAAATATCCTGAAACTTTTATTGAAGAATTTGTAAGCAAAATACCGAGTCCTGTGCCAACCTTTCCTGCACCTACAAAACCTACTTTCACTTAAACGACACTCCCTTCAAATATGGGAGATAACAAAAAACCTTCCGTACGGAAGGCATAATACACCTTTTTATCTCCCGTCCCGGTCATATGATCCTGGCGAGGCATGAACTTTAAAATTTTAACCTTATGTATGGTTCCGTTGTGGATACCATCATAATAAAAATAGCACTTTGCTTCAATAAAGTCAAGAAAATTTGCTAATTCGGAAAATGAGGCTCAAATTTTCAGTTAAGAATAACAACTCAATATTATTTATTGATTACATACATGTAAAATGATAAAATTATTAGGGAAGTGTTAATTTGAATGAAATAGATAAGAAGTTACATTTTGACAATA
>JASBVU010000588.1 GCA_029960905.1 Thermoanaerobacterium sp. | reverse complement strand
TGATATTATTATATTAATTGATGTATTAGAACATTTTACAAAAGTAGAAGGCAAATTATTAATTGAAAAATTATGTGAGCATATCAATAAATCTATAATTATTTCTACCCCTTTATATCCTGATACACAAAAAGATTATATAGGAAATGTGTATGAGGAGCATAAAAGTAGATGGTATATTACAGATTTTTTAGATTTTGATTTTAGTTATAAATATATTCCAATTGGCAATAACGGAGCACAACTTATAAATATATTTAATAAAAAAAGTACAAGTTACAAAATCAAACGAAATAATAATTTCAATTATTATTTAAGAACTATAAAAGAAAAAAATGGAGACTATTTAAAAATAGGATATTTATTACCTCATAGAAATTTAACTGGTGGAATGAAAATGCTATTAGAGAATATGAAAAGTATGAGAAATAGAGGACATAAGGTTTATGCGTTTTTAAAAAGCAACGATAATGAAGATATAGTTCCTGATTGGTATAATAATATAGAAATTGATAAAAAAATTATTATTCCAATTAATGATTCATTCAAACAATACATAAAAGAATGCGATATAATAATTGCTGGTTGGATGAGTCAGCTAATCGAATTAGATGGTAGTGATGTTCCAATTATTTATTGGGAACAAGGCAATGAATGGTTATTTGGTGATTATAATGATTTATCTCCATTTTCTAATATAAGGAATCTTTTGATAAAGTGCTTTACAAATCAAGTTTCAGTAGTTTCATGTTCTCCAACGATAGCGAAAATATTAAATGCAAGATTTAATAAAGATTCTTTTATTATTCCAAATGGTATAGATACAGATTTTTATTATCCAGAAGAGAAACGAACTGAAAAGGAAATTAATATATTAATGGTCGGAAATCCGTATTTGCGATTTAAAGGGTTTGATGTTGCTTTAAAGGGTTTACGAAAAGTTTGGGAGAAGGGATATAAATTTAATGTGAATTGGGTATGCCAAATGGTCCCAGATGTAAAAGGTATTGAATTTCCAATTAATATTATTAAAATGCCATCTCAAGAAGATTTAGCAAAAATATATAGAAATTCTGATATTTTAGTTTTTACATCGGTATGAAATTTGGTATGCACCGCTTGAAGCAATGGCTTCTGGTGTTCCTGTAATTTCAACAAAATGTGGTGGGGTTGAAAGTTTTATTCAACCAGGTATAAATGGTATTTTAATTGAGCCAGGAGATGTTGATGCATTATCATATTCAATTATTGAGTTAATCAAAAATAAAAAGTTAAGAGAATTATTATCAAAAAGAGGAAGGGAAACTGCTTTGAAATTGAATTTTAAAAAAGTATCTAAAATATGGGAAGATTTTCTATACAATACTATTAATAAATGTTCACAGAAATTATGATGGAGGAAAAGACAATGAATTATGATATGGATATAGAAGAACAATTTAATTTATTATATAAAGAAATAACTTCTCCTACCCTTTCCCTCTGCCTTATTACAAAGGATGAGGAAAAAAATATTGCCCGCTGTATTAATAGTGTCAAAGATATTGTTGATGAGATAGTAGTTGTAGATACTGGGTCAAAAGACA
>JASBVU010000587.1 GCA_029960905.1 Thermoanaerobacterium sp. | reverse complement strand
ATATTGATGTTTATTATGGAAATGTACGTGCTCTTAATGACGTTTCCATAAAAATTGATGAAAATGAGATAGTAGCAATTATAGGCGCAAATGGAGCCGGGAAAACCACTCTTTTAAAAACAATTATAGGAATTAATAAGGTTAGAAAAGGTACAATAAAATTTTATGATAAATTAGTAAGTATACTAAGAAGTCATGAAATAGTAAAACTTGGTATTTCATATGTACCAGAAGGTAGACTGATTTTTCAAAATATGAGTGTACGTGAAAATCTTGAGATGGGTGCTTATTGTAAAAGTTATCTAAAAAATGAATATGAACAAAAATTAAACGAAGTACTTGAAATTTTTCCTAAACTTAAAGAAAGATTAAAACAAACAGCAGGATCACTAAGCGGTGGAGAACAACAAATGCTTGCTATTGCAAGGGGACTTATGAGTGATCCAAAACTTTTGATGTTAGATGAACCATCACTTGGACTGGCACCAGTTATAGTAGATGATATGTTTGATTTAATTGTCAATATAAATAGAGTAAAAAATATACCTATTTTATTGGTTGAGCAGAATGCAAACATGGCATTAAAAATTTCACAAAAAGGATATGTATTGGAAAATGGTAAAATAAAATTTTACGGTAAAAGTTCTGATCTTATTGATAGTCCAGAAGTAAAAAAAGCATATCTTGGAGGCTAATGAACTCTCATATGTAAAATTTTATTATTTTATTTAAAATAGACTTGTGCATATCTCAAAAGCCTTGATTTAAGCCATTTCTGAGATATGCTTTTTTCTTATAACTATAAAATTTTTGTCTGAAAGGGTCTGGATTTATTGGTGCTCTAATTGAAGGATTTTGCGCAGGATATATTCTTTTATATCTAAAGAAAATAACTTCGAAATTACCAAGGACTTTTGAAGGTGTAAAGACGTTAATAATTTTTCCTATAATTGGTGTGATTATTTCAGCTATAGTAATGCAAGAAGTTAATTCAATAAATTCATCCTTTAAATAATACTTTGACTAGTATTCCACAAAGTTTAAATAAAACAAGTGCAATATTGTTAGGTGCAGTTATATGAGCAATGCTCGCAATTGACATGGGTGGTCCAATTAACAAAACCGCTTATCTTTTCTCTGTTGCATCATTGGCAGGTGCTCATGGTACAGCAACTGCTACTGTAGTATGGCATCAGCAGCATGTAGCGGCATGACAATTAGTACAAGCTGTGCACTTGCAACCACATTATTTCCTAGAAAATTCAGCGATGATTTGAAACAAGCTGGAAAAGCAGCATATGTAATGGACTTAGCTATATCGCGGAAAGCACTATTCCTTTTGCAATTTCTAAACCAAAGCAAATATTTCCTTCTATAATCACAGGAGCTGCTGTTGCGTGAGGATTAACTGCAGCCTTAATTGCCATGCCGGCGCCAATTGGAGGCATATTTACTATTCCACTTGTATCAAATATTCCTATGTATATCCTTTCATTTATAATAGGTACATTAATTTCCACATTTATGATAGGTATTTTATTAAAAATGTAGAATTTGCAAGAATCAGGGAAAATATAAATAGCGTACAA
>JASBVU010000586.1 GCA_029960905.1 Thermoanaerobacterium sp. | reverse complement strand
TAACGCCCCCCTTGAATGTAATGGAGGGAAAAGTATATTACAAAATTGATGAAGAGTTTATCGACATTTTTTCTCTCGGGAATAAAAAGATGAAGGAAATACGTTGGGAGTACATATCATATATTCCACAGGGTTCTATGAGCGTATTAAATCCTGTAGAGAAAGTGAAATGTTCCTTTGAGCATTTTATAAAAGCTCACAGGAAGGTAAAAAACAAGGAAGAGATCATAAAACCGGTGGAAAAACATTTAACATCATTAGGATTGCCTATTAAGGTCCTGGAATCATATCCACATCAGCTATCTGGAGGTATGAGGCAAAGGATAACGGTGGCTTTGGCAACAATAATGCAGCCAAAGATAATAGTAGCAGATGAACCAACCACGGCGCTGGATGTTGTCATGCAAAGAGCGGTAATACAGCTGTTAAAAGATATACAATCCAGGCAAAAAAATACCATTATATTGGTGACACACGATATGGGGATACATGCGAATATAGCAAACAGAATAGGGATAATGTATGCAGGAAAAATTATAGAAGAGGCAAGCACTGTAGAGATATTTGAAAATCCTATGCATCCGTACACAAAGTATTTAATAGGTTCGCTGCCCAAAATAGGGGATAAAAGCTATAAAATAAGTGCTCCAGGTTCACCACCATCACTAATAAACCTCCCAGATGGATGCAGATTTTATCCACGATGCGAAAGAGCAACAGAAAAATGCGCTGAAAGGATGCCAAGATTAATAGAAATAAAGCCAGGTCACAGAGTAGCGTGCTTTTTGTATTCGGAGGCGATGGAAGAATGAGTAATAAACTAATTAAGGTACAAAATTTAACAAAGGTATTTAGAATAGGCAGCATATTCTCAAGGACAAAGCTTACAGCAGTGGATAAGGTGAGCTTTGATATTGATAATGCTGAAATATATACCCTTGCAGGAGAGTCTGGTAGTGGAAAAACAACGGTATCAAGGATAATACTGGGTTTTATAGAAGCAAGTGAAGGGGAAATACAGTATAAGGGGAAAGATATAACAAAAATAAAAAGCGGAAAAGAGAAAAGAGAGTTTATAAAAGATGTACAGGCGATATTTCAAAATCCATTTGAAACGTTTAATCCACTCAGGAAAGTGGAAAATTATCTATATGAAACAGCAAAAAATTTTGGGGTGGCAAAAGGAAAAAAAGATGATGACGTTATAAAAGAAGCATTAAATGCAGTGGGTTTAGAACTAAATGATGTTAAAGGGAAATATCCGGGAGAGTTTTCGGGTGGTCAATTACAGAGAATATCAATTGCAAGAGCATTAATAACTAGGCCGGCTTTGCTTATTGCAGATGAGCCGGTATCAATGGTTGATGCCTCACTTAGAATGTCGATAGTTAACCTATTTAAGGAACTTAAAGAAAAATATGGAGTGAGCATATTGTATATAACACATGATCTGGCAACCGCGTATTATGTCAGTGATAAAATAGCAATAATGCTTAGAGGAAATATAGTTGAAAAAGGAACAGTGGAAAAAGTGTTGCTTGAACCAAAACATCCTTATACTTTAATGTTAAGAGATTCAATACCACAACCTG
>JASBVU010000585.1 GCA_029960905.1 Thermoanaerobacterium sp. | reverse complement strand
CCTATATTTAGTCCATATACAATGTAAATGGCATTGTACACAGGCATTATTTTAACATTTGCAAGCACTTGAAGCATTGCAATGCAAAATGTGCTGGACTGCATAATAAGTGCCATAACAATTCCAGTAAATATGCCATAAAGCGGATTTTCTGTCATGGCGACGAAATTTTTTATCGCAGAAAAGTTTCTAAGTGGTGAAACGGCTATATCAATTATTTTTAGTCCCGCAAATATGATTCCGAAGCCTAAAAGAATATTGCTTATAAACTTAAATGTTTTTTGCTTTTGAAATCTTAAAATGGAGCCTAAAAATATCAAGTAAGGTACAGCACTGTAAAGATCAAATGCGTAAAGTTGGACAGCAATCGTTGTGCCGATATTTGCGCCCATTATTATGCCTGCGGCGCTGTACAAGTTTAAAAGTCCTGCATCAGCCATGCTAACTGCTACTATTGTAATCATGCTGCTGCTTTGCATCATTATAGCCAAAATGAATCCAATAAATATAGATAAATAGATATTTCCTGTGTATTTTTCAATAAGTGTTTTGACTCTGTGCTTTGAAATGATTTTTAGTGATGAAGTAAGAAATAGAAGTCCAAGGAGAAAAACTGCAATACCTAAAGTGATAAAAAAGATCGTGTTTACCATTTCGACCTCCAGCGTTTTTTTAATACATACTTATTTTGATTTTGAAATATTACTACTAAATATGACGTTGTATAAAATAATTATTTTTCTGGATACTAATTAGTAGTAATAAACATAGAAGGTGATGATATGAAAGCAATAATCATGGCTGGTGGTGAAGGTAGCAGATTGAGACCATTGACATGCGGGATTCCTAAACCAATGGTACCTATGGCCGGAAAGCCAGCTATTTGGCATATTATAAATCATGTTCAAAAGTATGGCATAAATGACGTGGGTGTAACCCTTTTTTATTTGCCTCACAAGATAAAAGATTATTTGTATGAACAATACGGTGACATGATAAAGTACTATGTGGAAGATAAACCACTTGGGACAGCAGGCAGCGTAAAGAATGCTGCTGATTTTCTTGATGATACATTTGTCGTAATAAGCGGTGATGTGATAACAGATGTAGATTTAAAAAAAGCTTATGAATTTCACAAAAACAAAGGTTCAAAAGTGACCTTAGTGCTTACAAGAGTTGATATTCCACTGGAGTATGGTGTTGTAATAACAGATGATGATGGGAGAATGGTGAAATTTTTAGAAAAACCTTCATGGGGGGAAGTATTTAGCGATACTGTAAACACAGGAATTTACATCATAGAACCTGAAGTTCTAAATTTCATACCAAGAGATAGACAATTTGACTTTAGCAAAGATCTATTTCCAATGCTGCTTGAAAAAAAGGTTCCTGTATACGGATACGTCAGCAATGATTATTGGTGTGATATAGGAAACGGTGTGCAATACCTTAAAAGCCATCTTGATCTTTTAAGTGGGAATATAGATCTTGGGTTTAAAGAGAAGATAAGCAAAGATGGAATGATCTTTGGGGAAAATACATTTATATCTCAGAATGCAAAGCTTATTCCGCCTTTAATAATAGGTGATGGTT
>JASBVU010000584.1 GCA_029960905.1 Thermoanaerobacterium sp. | reverse complement strand
CTTCTCCCATTTGTAGTTCCTGAAGAATCGCTCTATACGTTGATTGTCTAATGCTCTACCTTTACCATCCATAGATATTTTTATGTTATTTTTTTTTAGCAAATTTATATAATCATCACAGGTAAATTGTAAGCCTTGGTCACTGTTCATGATTTCTGGTGTTCCATATTGCTTTATAGCTTTTTTGATTGTATCAATAATAAATGTATGTTCAAGTGTATTAGACAGTGCATATCCTACGATGTACCTGGAATACCAGTCTATGATTGTACTAGATACATAAAACCTCGTTTCATCCGGCAATATGTTATATCTATTGATCATACCTGATTAGGATGATCAATGTTTAAACCTCTTAACAAATATGGATAGAGGTATTTGCCATGCAGTCTCTTACTAAGGTTGGGGCCAGGGCAAAATCCGTGTATGCCCATCTCGCGCATATAACGGCGGGTTCTTTTACGGTTGATAAGAATTCCATAATCCCTCTTATTCATATGACTTTTTGACCTTTTCTAACTCGTCAGTTTCTTTACTGAATACCATTGCTGCATTATTGATAAACTCTGCATTAAGCGGCTAAGCATATTCGGATGTATTTCATATTCAACAGCAATTTCATTAAGCGTTTTTTCTTCCCTCAATACCTCTAATACGATTTTTGCTTTTTGTTCTGGTGTAAAATTTCTTATCTTATTCATAACTATATTCTAACTTATTTTTGCTTTTTTGTCTGTCTAGTTTTCTGGTATCATTATAAAATAAAAGAGGTAATCTTAAATGCAATGTCCTAATTGTGGCAGTCAAAATGTAGGTAAAATTGGTGGCAATTTATTTTTCTGTAGAGATTGCTATTGCGAAATCAAAATAAAAAAGAATAAATTTATAATCAAAATATACGATCAAGAAGGTCATATTACAAATGTACAATATATGACCATATAAAATCATTTAAGCCTTATACATGCAATAAAATATCCTAATAACGCTTGCTATAAAATCTGTTATAATTGAATATTTTAGAAACAGCATTATATAGTTCAGAATAAAAAGTACAAAAAATTTTATATATCAAAATATTAAAATGCCTGTAAAAAGTAAGCATCAATATTATTAAAGAACGTATATGATCTATTAATGTGCTATAATTGCCTATGTTACACTACTTTTATATTAGCATATACATATTAAAAAACTTTGTTGTCTTAAAAAAACAAAAGTTTTTTCAATAATCTGATTAAAACTGATGCAGACAAAAAATAGACATTGTTTAAGTTGAAGAGGTTCTCATAGATTATCTTTCAGGTAATACCGTAATAATTCGTGTTAAAGTTGGGGACAACTTATTATAATTTATTACATTATTATAGTTTAAAAAGATAAGTTCCTATATTATGTAACAAAAAGATACTATATGACTGTAAAGAATGTATTTAATTATTAAGTTTAAAATTGTTGTATGTAACAATATGAGCCACATATGTAACAGAATGATACATATGTGGCTGTTTTATTCAATAAAGTACCTTATTTAATTGACTCAAACTTCGCACTTATAAAAGTAGCTCTGTACCTTGATAATTCAATATTATT
>JASBVU010000030.1 GCA_029960905.1 Thermoanaerobacterium sp. | reverse complement strand
TTGGTGTAAATGAGGGAAATTTTCCAAACACATCTTGTGTCAATCCGATTTTTAACCAGCAAGATGAGGAATATTTGGGAAATAGCGACCTTTATGTTTTTAGCCGAAACTTTGAAATTGAAAGGGAAAAAATAAGATTTAATTCGTGTATAGCTTCTTCTTTAGGTGAAGTTTATATCTCGTACAGAACGACAGATGAAGAAGGCAATAAAATGATTAAATCCCCATTTGTATATGAGCTTGAAAGTCTTTTTGATAGAATTTCAGTGGAGAAAGTAGTTGCTCCTATTGTTTACATGAAAGACAGATTTGTTTATGTTCTGAACAATTTAGCCAGTGAAGATGAAATGATGTATTTTTTAATAAATTCAAAAAATGATAATGCTGATTTAAACATTTTGTCAGACAGGACAAGCTTCATAAAATCATACCAACATATTAATTATTTGTCGTCATTAGAGGAAAAAAGAATGACAAGCAGTGAATTAAATGAATATACAGGTAAAATATGTGGAGAAGAGAATTTAAAGATACTTGATGAAATTCACTTAAGCGCATCAAGTTTGAACAGCTATGTGGCTTGCCCTTTTAAATTTTTTGTCGAGACATTGCTAAGTATCCAAGTTTCAGATGAATCAATTGAATTTAAGAAAAATATCGGCTCTACATATCATGAGATTTTGATGAAATATTACAGCGAAACTACAGATCTTTATGATGTAAATGAAGAAAAACTTAAAGATGCGATTGATAAAACATGTGAGAAGATGTATGGCATCAAAAATGATGTTATACTTGAAAAATTTAGGAAAGAGATATATGAAACTGCGTTTAAGCTTATTACGGATGATATAACAAATAGGCTTAATTATTACAAGAAGACTGGTGCCGAACTCATTCCTTCAATGTTTGAAAAGAAATTTGAAACAGAGGAACATTACGGTGGTAACAGATTCTATGGGAAGATTGATAGAATCGACTTAGAGCGAAGCATTGATGGCAAGCTGACAGGTAAATATTTGATTTACGATTATAAGTTAGGGACGGTAGGAGGGCTAAGACAGTGTATAGATGGTTTGGATTTCCAATTACCTACTTATTATATGGCTGCAGAAGGAATAATCAGAGAAGAATTTAATATCAAAAATCCAACATGTCTGGGATTGTTGTACTACAGCGTAGAAAAAGTCAAAAGAAATGGAATCTTGTTGGATTTATACAAGAAATACCTGTTTAAAGGAAATTCCGGTCCAAGAGATGTATTGAGCAAAGGCAGTTTTGATGTAGTCATGGATTGGATTGAAAAAAGAGGGATTGAAAATGTAGATAAAATAATGACTGGCTCTTTTAATCTGCCTGACGAATGTCCATATGATAATTCTGATATTAGATGTCCTTATGTATCAATATGCAGGTATGATAAACGTGAAAGAAAAAGAGGTGAAAATGGTGAGCAGTATGTTAATTGAAACAGATTTAAGCGAAGAACAATTAAAAGCTCTTGATATATGTAAAAACGTAGCACTAAAGGCTGGCGCTGGTTCTGGCAAAACGAGAGTATTGACAAAAAGGTACATAAAGCTTTTGAATGATGTGGCTGATATCAAGATTGACAATGTTGTTGCAATAACTTTTACTCGAAAAGCCGCTGCCGAAATGAAAGAAAGGATAAGAAAAGAAATAGAATTATTGTGCAAATTAGATAAGGATAATAAAAAATGGACGACGTTCAGAGATTCATTGATATTCGCCAACATTGATACAATTCACGGGTTTTGCGAAAAAATAATAAGAGAGAATTTTGATAGAGCTTCGGTTGATCCAATGTTTACGATTATGGATGAAGCAGAAGCTAATACGTCAGTTGCTAAGATAGCAGAAATTGTGACTGATGAAGTGATAAACGATGTAAACAACAAATATCTATTAGAGACTGTATTAAAAAAATATCCTTCTAAGATATTTACAGGAAGAAAGTTTCAATCTGAAATGATAAGCTTATATTCACGATTAAAAGAGGCTGGACTGTCAGTTGGAGATATAAAATTGTCTTATGAAAGCGATGAACCAACTAAAGCTATGGAAAATTTGGCGCTTATCACCTTAAAGAAAGTAGATGAGAATTATAGAGAATTCAAATCAAGCAAGAATTTGCTTGACTTTAACGACTTAGAAATAATTGCGCTAAAACTTCTTTCTAATGATGGCATAAGGAATGATTATTTTGAAAGGTACAAATACATTCTCGTAGATGAGTTTCAAGACACGAATCGCCTTCAAAAAGAGATTATTTTAAAGCTGGTTGAGAAAGATGGGAAGATTCCAGATGGCAAATTGTTTATTGTAGGTGACATCAAACAGTCCATATACGGTTTTAGGGGAACGGATTTTAGGATATTCGATGAGTTTTGCAGAAAGATAGAAGCAGATGGAAAAGTGCTTAATTTAAGCAATTGCTACAGAAGCACAAAAAACATCATATCAACAGTTAATGCCGTATTTAAAAATTTGATTGAGCCATACGAAGAATTGAAGTATCAAAGTTTTGTCGACGAGGGCCCTAAAGTAGAGCTTATAACTTATAAAAAAGATGATATAGTTAATGGAAAGGATGAAAGATATAAAAAGATAAAAAAAATATTAAAGGATGATGACAAGGAAAAAGAGCTGTACGAATTGCTGATGGAGGATGGAGCTTTAGCTGATTCCAAAAAGGATTTTCAAGGCAAGATTATAGCGGGTAGGATTTTAAAACTTGTAGACGAAGGATTTGATTACAAGGATATTGCTGTACTTTTAAGAAGCAGATCAGGGCTTCAAAGCATTGAGAATGCACTTATAAATTGCAACATACCGTATTGCATCATAGGTGGAATTGGGTTTTGGGATAAAAGGGAGATTGTTGACATCATTTCAGTTTACAAATTGACTTTTGACATGTCGGATGAAATCGCACTTCTCACCGCTTTGAGATCGCCTATTTTTGGATTTAGCGATGATGATTTATTTGCTTTCATGAATATATACAATGGTGAATGCATAGATGATCCACTGGAAGCCCTAAAAAAATTTTCTTCGAAGTGTGGTGATAAATGGGTCATAAAAAGGGTCTACGACATTTTGGATAAAATTTCGAAGATGAGGGGCGTATACAGCCCATACGAAATATTCAAGATGATTTTAAAAATCACCGAGTATAAAAAACTTTTGATTTCTTTGCCAAATGGATATCAAAAATTCAGAAATGTTGAGAAATTGGAGAGTATAATCAAAGATTTTGCGGAGAGAGGCATACTTAGTTCCAGTGATTTGATTGAGTATTTAGACACTTTAAAGGAATCATCTGGGCTTGACTCCGAAGCTTTTTTGGATACTGAAGAAAGTAATGCCGTTAAGATTATGACTATTCATTCGTCAAAAGGACTTGAATTTGATGCTGTAATCATACCTGATATGGATAAAGCTACTGATGGCGTATCGGTGCGAAAAACTCCTTTATTCATGTTGAGCGAAGAAAGCTATGTTTTTGGCATAGGTGTTAATGATGACGGAGTTTTGGATAAATCGGTGAACAGTTTTTATAAAGGCGAATATGACAGATACTTGGAAAGGGAAAATATGGAGAGCAAGAGGCTGTTTTATGTGGCTTCTACAAGAGCAAAGAGGTTTTTGGCATTTATAGGGCAAGAGAAAGACAATATAGTTGATATTGATGAAGATAGCAAACTTAACTCATTTATGAAACAGTTGTTGTTTGCTATTAAAGATGGCTGTTCTAATATAGACTACATTAGCGGCAGTGATTTACAATTAAATGTAAAAAAGAAGAGTGATGGCATAAAAGAATTGGATGAAGGAGCAAACAAAATAAAATTTGGTGAATTGATAGACAAAATACCTCTTAGTTTTAAAGGCAATGTTTCCATAACCGCATATATTGATTATCTGATATGTCCCATGCTCTACTATTATAAATATATTGTATCGCTTAATGACGAGTATGATATATCATGGTTAAACGTTGAGGATGTTTACTTGAAAGGCGAAGATAAAATAAGTGCTTTAGAGAGAGGAACAATTGTTCATAAGATACTTGAAAATTTAGACGATAATGATTATATTGATGAATTTGATTATATTGATGATAGCATCAAAAAGTATATTGACAACTACTACATGCTGAGAGATGAACATAGAAAGAAGATAAATGGCAGATTGATAAAAAGATTTAATGAATATAGATTTAGAGTGCCCATAAATGACAACATAAATTTAAACAGCGTAATTGACAGAATCGACATATACGAAAATGGTGGAAATATTGAAGCGTACATTTTTGACTATAAGACAAATAAAATAGATAGTGATGATGACATAGAAAAAATAGTAAAACATTACACGCCACAAATTCATGCTTATTCGTATGTTTTACGGCGTTTAAAATCGATAAGTGGTTTTTCTCCAACTTTGAAAGGCGCTTTTTTGTACCTTTTAGATGTAGGTAAATACGCTGAAGTTGACATTTCTGATTTTTGCGTCATTGAGACATTAGATAAAATACTTGATGCTGTACCATTTTTATTAGGGGTAAAAAGGATTGAAGAATATGCCAGTCGGAAAAGCGAATACTGTAGTATTTGTCGATACAACAAAATTTGCAAATAGTATTGGATTTTTGTTTGCAATATGTAATAATATGGTTAAGTATTAATTTCAGGGGGTGGGTAGATGACAGACCCAAGGTTAAAAAAGCTTGCAAATCTGTTGGTGAATTACTCTACAAAAGTTAAAAGAGGAGATTTTGTTTTGGTTCAAGCAGGAGATATTGCTATACCATGGATAAGCGAAGTAGTTAGGGAGGCAGTTAAGGTAGGGGCGCACGTTGAGACATTGGTTGACATTCCGGATGTGTCAGAGATTATTTTGAAAAATTCTACCGATGAGCAACTTCTTATGGAAAAGTATATTCAGAGAATCGCTCTTGAAAAAGCCGATGTGTGGCTTACTGCGTGGGCTAACAAAAATACAAAAGCCAATTCGAATGTAGATCCCGAAAAGCTTAAGCTGGCGGCAAAAGGAGCGTCTTCATGGAGGAAAGTCTACTCTGAAAGAATGGGCAATGGTTCTTTAAGGTGGTGTGGCACCCAATATCCAACGCAGGCAGATGCACAGGAAGCTGAAATGAGCCTAAGCGAATATGAGGATTTTGTCTATGGTGCAGGTTTATTAGATAGTGATGACCCTATATCACTATGGCAAAAAATACGCATGGAGCAAGATGTTTGGATTGATTACTTAAATAAGAAGGAAGAGCTGCATATAATATCAAAAGGAACGGATATTTACGTGAATATTTCCGGTAGAAAGTGGATAAACTGCAGCGGTACGGAAAACTTTCCTGATGGAGAGATTTTTACATCGCCTGTAGAGAATAAAATTAATGGACACATCACTTTTAGCTTCCCGGGAATATACATGGGGAAAAGCATAGAAGGTATATATTTAGAGGTAGAAGATGGGCTTATCGTTAAAGCCACTGCTGAAAAGGGTGAAGATTTATTGCACGCATTGATGGACACAGATGAAGGCGCCAAACACTTTGGAGAAGTAGCCATAGGCACAAATTATGGCATACAAAAATTTACG
Source organism: Thermoanaerobacterium sp. (assembly GCA_029960905.1). Lineage (GTDB taxonomy): Bacteria > Bacillota > Thermoanaerobacteria > Thermoanaerobacterales > Thermoanaerobacteraceae > Thermoanaerobacterium. Next base: position 5,413 of record JASBVU010000030.1, on the reverse strand, counting down.
AGAAATATGCTTTTTGATGAGAAAATAGGAGGCACAGTACATATGGCGTTGGGTGATTCCATGCCTGAAGCGGGTGGTAAAAATCGCTCCGCTATTCATTGGGATATGCTTTGCGACATGAGGCAAGGTGGAGAAATATACGCAGATGGTGAACTTTTCTATAAAGATGGCCATTTTGTAAAAAGCGTTTTGTGATAATATTTAAAAGGCGTTGGCAGAAAGCCACGCCTTTTAAATATTATACTGTAGGCTCTTGCTTATCTAGCACAAATACACCTGGCACTAAAAGCAGTATTATGACAATTATCAAAACTATCCATACCCAGTAATAGTCCTCTTTTGGTTTTTTCTTGCAGTCAGTTCCAGACATTACAATACCCCCTTTTTATATAAATGGGAACAGATACAATAACATATTATGATAAAAAAATATTTTTGTTACGGTATAAAATATTCCTTGTTTCTGCAAATAATGATATAATGTTTATGTCAAATGTTAAATTTTTTTGTCGGATTTTCGATATAAATTATGAATGTTTAACTTAGCAATGTAAGGAGGTCAATAATGCTTAATCGATGCTTCTGTGGGGGAGATGTAAAGATAGAGATGGCAGATTATGAGTTGATGAAGGGGAAAAAGACGGTAGTTTATAAAAATGTTCCAACTTACGTTTGTCAAAAATGTGGTGCTAAATACTACGACACAGAAGTATTGGATAAAATATTAAAAAGAGAAGGAAGAAAATCACTTTTTGGATTGATTAAAGCGTGATCTTTAAGGTGCAAGCGAATGAAAATAGTCGTTAATAAAGAAGATGCTCATTTGACATTGAAGGAGTTTTTGTTAAATAAAGGTTTTTCTCCAACTTTAATAAGAAAGTACAAAAATCGCGGGGAAATGCTTGTAAATGGAGAAATTTCAATAGTTAACAAGATCGTCTTTGAAGGAGACATTGTGGAGCTTTTTCTGGATGACGAAAACACATCAGTAAGTCCCGAAAAAATGGATTTACATATATGCTATGAGGACGATGACATTTTGGTTGTAAATAAAGATGCTGGTATCGTTGTTCACCCTACAGCCGGGCATCCAGATGGTACATTGGCAAATGGTGTGGCTTGGTATTACGAAAAAAACAACATTAATGCACCAATAAGACCTGTCAATAGGCTTGACAGAGATACATCTGGCTTAATCATTTTTGCTAAAAATCCTTTTATGCAAAATTATCTTCAGATTGTTTGCCCTATGAAAAAATTGTACATTGCAATAGTACAAGGAGATTTAGAAGACAGAGGAACGATAGATTTGCCTATAAAAAGAAAACCAGGCAGCACCATTGAGCGAATGGTAGATGATGATGGAGATACGGCAGTGACAGATTTTTATGTACTTAAGAGAGGCGAAGAGTTAAGTCTTGTAAAGTTGGAATTAAAAACAGGCAGAACGCATCAAATAAGAGTTCACTTAAGCCATATAGGACATCCCATAATTGGTGATACGCTATATGGCTCGGATACTTCTTATATAAAAAGGCAGGCACTCCACGCATACAGATTGACATTTAGGCAGCCTTTTATTGGTAAGTGCATCTCTATTTATTCGCCAATTCCGGAAGACATGAAGGCTGTTTTAAAGAATGCCTTCTAAGTCAAAATCGGGAATAAAGCTTTCTGATGCACTTTCATCATCCTGAACAAATCCGTTTTCTAAGCCTATTTCAAAGAAATATTCTATCACTTCTTCATATTCTTTATTGCTTATTCTTCTATTTAACTCTTGGTATTTATTGGCATTGTAATACGGTATATATTGTCCCATAAGGCTTACATACACTTCGTTAGACAGATTATCCTTTATCCATTTCAGTATCTTTTTTGTCTCATCTAATTTCCCTGGCAATATTAAATGGCGTACTATAATGCCCTTTTTCATTATGCCGTCGTTATCAAAGGCAGGATTACCTACTTGACGATACATTTCTAAAATCGCCTTTGTGGCGTACTCAAAATAATGTGGCGCATTAGAGTATTTCATGGCTGTCTCATCATTGTAATATTTTAGATCAGGCAAGTATATATCTATGAGCCCTTCTAAAGTTTTTAAAGATTCTACATTTTCGTATGCATTTGAATTGTAAACAATAGGTATGCTAAGTCCATTATTTCTGGCCATGATTATAGCTTCTTTTATTTTTGAAATAAATATTGTAGGTGTTACGAGATTGATATTGTGTGCACCTGCTTTTTCTAAATTCATAAAAATATCTGAGAGCTTTTCTGTTGATACGCTTATGCCAAAATTCTCTTGGCTGATTTTGTAGTTTTGACAAAATACACATCTTAAATTGCAGCCTGTGAAAAATACTGTTCCAGACCCTTTGCTGCCGCTTATGCAAGGTTCTTCCCACTCATGAAGATATGCTTTTGCTACTTTTATTTCACTTAACATGCCACAAAAGCCTGTTTTTGTACTGCGATCAACATTGCAATTTCTTGGACATATGTTGCATAATTGTGATACCATTTAAAACACCTCAAAAGTATTTTATCATATTTATTGTATAAACCAAGTGTGAAAAATTTCTATTTTATTATTGATGATATTTGAATAATCTTAATACCGATAAAGATTTTAATTTTTCTTAATCATTTTTAATGTTTATGTAATATTTTACAGTTCGATTAGGTGTATAATGATGTTAAAAGTTTTAGGGAGGATGTGAATATGAAAAGATTTTTAGTTTACCTTTTGATTTTAGTTTTATTTTTAGCTGGATGTGGAATTGGTGCAAAACAAAGCAATACAATTAGTCAAAATACAATATCTAAGAGCTCTTTAAAAACAAATGCATCTGATATTAAGTGGAAATGGTCTTTTAAAAACAATCATAAAACGTTAGAGAATTTACAGATTTTCAAGTCAACAGATAAAGGTAATTCATGGACTGAGATAACTTTACCTATAAACACTTTTCCAAAAGATGCATATAGTGACGCCTATGTAGAAAATGTGGAACCATATTTTTTAGACTCTAATAATGGTTGGATTTCGTGGATAAATTATAATGATGCAGCTTTATATATTTTTAAGACAACAGATGGAGGTAAAACGTGGAGCAAATTAAGTTATAAACTGCCACAATTTACACAAAGCATCTCGAAAATCCAATTCGTAACACCAAATACAGGATGGCTCTTGGCTGTATCTGATGGCGCAGCGGAACAGCAAATAAAATATTTATTTAGAACAAATGACGGCGGAAAAACATGGGAAAAAATTAATGTTACTTCATCAGATTCTTATTCAGGTTTACCACTTGTAGGAACATCAACTGATATGATATTTTATGGCGTAGATAATGGATGGGTAGGTGTATCAAATCCGATATCAGCGGATGTAATCTTGTACAAAACGATGGATGGAGGCAATACGTGGAGTAAAGTTTCAGTTCCTACACCACAATGCTACGAAAAGTATTGTATCGTGTCGGCTTCAGTACCTGTATTTAAAGACGATAAAAATGGAACATTAAATATCGATTTTTATAGAATAAGTAATGGCAAATCTGAAAATCACACTGTGACTTATGTGACAAATGACGGTGGAAACACTTGGTCAGCAAATGTATACGCGGATGATGAAAATAAACATATATTTAATATTGCGAAAATTTTTTGGAATAGCGATGGTGATCGCATTGCTTTTATAGGCGAAAAGAATAGTGATTTTGAACTATGTACTATTGATTTAAAAAACAGTAAATATTCAGTTATCAATAAATTAAATCCCGAAGATATAAAATCATTTAATGAGAAATCTATTATATGGAAGTAAAGGCAGGTTGCCCTGCTTGTTGCCACATAATATTGTTAAAAGTTTTAGAGGAGGTGCGAACATGAAAAGACTTTTTATCGCTTTGTTGATTTTGACAATATTTTTAAGCGGGTGTGAAAGCGGTACTATTAAAAGTAATAATATGAGTTCAAATTATAAAGATTTAAAACCTATAGAATATTATACTGTATATAGTAATTTTCTAACTTATACAGATATGTCTAAGTTTCCAAAAGAAGGAATCTATGTGTTTAAACATGACGAAGACTGGAATGAATTTAAAAAAGAACATTTTGAGGATGTTGCATTTTTGAGTAATAACCAATTTCCGAATATTTCTCTCGATACTACAGACAAAAACCTTATTTGTGTTGTAATATATCCACCAAAACCGACATATGCTCCACAATTTTATATTAAAAATATTGAATTGAATAATAAATATTTATATATTTATACTGATACAACAGGTATTGTAAAACAGACTGCAGGTATGGATGAAAATACCATTTATGTCATATTAGTTACCATAAAAAAAGGAATAATCACAAATAATATTATTTCGCAATTAGAATAAATTACGAATTGGAATGTTTTAATAAACAATGTATTGTCTATCACAAATGACAACGGTAAAACGTGGAATAAAGTTAACATCCCTAAGAATACGGTACAAATACAATTTGTAGATTCTAAAAATGGGTGGGCTTTAGTTAAATCACAATTGGATACAAATTTATATCACAGTAAAAATGGTGGACTTTCATGGGAATTACCGTCAGCAGAAATAAATGGTTCTAATGGCAGTCATTTTTTAAAACTTTATGAAATAAAAACTCATAAGATAAATACAGTTGGTGAAATTTCGGAGAAAGATATATCAATACAAAATTCAATGATACAATGGGGGAAAAACACAATCAGTGTTATTTCACTAGATAAAAACAAAATATTTAATTTCACATATTAATCGTATTATATAGAATAAAGTTTGTATATGCAATGTATTTGAGTGAAGAATTTTCAAAATCATTAAAGAGGGGTCTTGTATGAAGGTAAAAAGTATAATGATATTTGTAGCAGGAATGATAGTTGGCATACTGTTATCTCAAGTGTTAACAAGACATACAAGTATTTATGATAGCAATAGAAATGTAGTAACATCTAAAAACATACAAAGCGTCGATATGGAGAACCCAATATCACAAAAAGAAATTTTAAAACAACTGAAAACAAACCCAGCTTTTGATATATCACAAATACCAGTTGTAGGCTCAGATATTTACGGACATGTTTGGCAGGATTTAGGCACAAAGCCATCTTCATTTACTTCATGGGAAATGCCTAAAGCATGGCAAAAATATATTTATTCTGAAAAAGACAAAACTGATCCTGTATCCATAAGCAATGGAGCCAATGATAAATTTTTATATATAACATTGCAAGGTGTTGCCTTTTTATATTTACCTCCTGACGGAAGGTATTGGTGTCCTGTACCGATGTTTGGAGATATACCACCAGGTTCTGTGGTAATTGCACAGCATGTGCCTTTAAAGCCTGCCGTTGCAGCTGGAA
>JASBVU010000029.1 GCA_029960905.1 Thermoanaerobacterium sp. | reverse complement strand
TATAAGGAGGATAGGCTTATTTAGATAAATTTTGTATAATTCCCATCTTATTTGGCAATAATTGAAATCGAAGACAATTCGCCTTACGGCATGTCAAATTAAAAAGATGGGGGATTATACATAATGAAGCGTCTTATTGCGATTGTTTTAATAATTTCTACAGTATTCTTTTTTGAAATTAGTAAAAATGATGACACATACGCTATGAAAAAAGACATTTCTAATAAGCTTATTAGATTTCACGTCATAGCAAACAGCGATTCTAAAGAGGACCAAAGCTTAAAGCTAAAAGTGAGAGATGCGGTAATAAGGAGCATGAACGACAAATTTATCGGTGTGACAAATCTAAAGGAGTCAGAAAAAATAATAAAGAAGAACATACCATATATACAAAAGATAGCGCAAGATACTATTTACGCCAATGGCAAAGATTATGGTGTCAAAGTCATGTATGGTCGCTTTGATTTTCCTACAAAATACTATGGTACAATTATGCTTCCTGCAGGGAATTACAATGCACTTAAGATTGTTATAGGCAAAGGAGAAGGGAAAAACTGGTGGTGTGTGATGTTTCCGCCGTTGTGTTTTATTGATATAACATATGGGCTTACAAGCGATGAAACAAAAAAAGAATTAAGTAGGTTCTTGTCAGAAGATGAATTGTCTATGATAGAGACAGAAAAACCACAGGTGAAATTTAAAGTCGTTGAAGTGTTGGAAAGATACTTCAATGAAATAAGAATGGCATTAAAAGATTAGGAGGAAAACTTAGATGACGAAGTACACCCAGAATGATGCGCCTTTATTTGAGGCGCTTAAAAATTATGTAGAGGAAAATGTATATGCTTTCCATGTTCCGGGGCACAAACATGGAAAAGGCAATAAAGAATTTACCGAATACGTTGGAAGTGCAGTGATGGGCATTGACGTCAACAGCATGGAGGATTTGGACAATCTTGCAAATCCAGTAGGTGTAATAGAAGAAGCACATAAACTTGCGGCACAGGCTTTTGGCGCAGATTATGCCTATTTTTTGGTTAACGGCACTACCTCTGGAATACAAGCCATGATCATGGCAGCTACTGAGCCAGGGGATAAGATAATAATGCCGAGAAATGCCCATAAATCAGCTTTTTCAGCCCTTATTCTATCAGGTGCAGTACCTGTTTACCTGTATCCTGAAATAGATGAGGATTTAGACATAGCATTAGGAATTAGTGCCAATAAGGTAAAAGAGGCAATTTTAGCTAACCCTGATGCTAAAGCTGTCCTCATATTGAATCCTACATATTATGGCATTACTTCAGAATTAGAAAAGATAATCGATGTGGCGCACCAAAATAATATGGCAGTTTTGTGCGATGAAGCACATGGAAGCCATTTTTATTTTCATCCTGACATGCCTCGTGGTGGTATTACACTGGGCGCTGACATTTGTGCACTTAGCATACATAAAACAGGCGGTTCAATGACACAGAGCTCTCTTCTTTTGTCTAAAGGAAATAGAGTGAAGGTATCTTCAATAAAGTCAATTTTAAATCTTTTGCAGTCTACATCTGCTTCATACGTTTTGATGGCATCACTGGATGTGGCGAGAAAACAGTTGGCTACTAAGGGTGAAGAAATGCTTATGAAAGTCATAGAACTTTCGGAATACGCAAGGGAAGAAATCAACAAGATAGATGGATTAAAGGCCATTACCCAAAAGGATATAATAAGTCCATATATTTTAGATCCTACTAAACTTGTGATAAATGTATCGAAAACAGGCATGACTGGGTATGAGATAATGAGAGAATTGAGGCTTAAATATCACATTCAATTAGAGATGGCGGATCTTAGCAATATAATGGCCATAATAAGCCTCGGCGATGACAAAGATGATGTAGAGCATCTTATTCGCAGTTTAAGGGAATTTGCTAAGATGAAGAAAAATCACGGTGAAATAACAGCAGGAAATATCATAAGGCCAGAAGTCATCGTTGCTCCAAGGGATGCATATTACAGCAAAAGCAGATTAGTTTATTTGGATGATGCAGAAGGTGAAATATGTGCGGAGATGATTATGGCATATCCGCCAGGCATACCCATGATTTGTCCGGGTGAAAGGATAACGAAAGACATAATTGAAAGGGTAAAGTTACTTAAGGAGCAGCATTGTCAGCTTCAGGGTACTGAGGATCCAAACATAGATCATATAAAAGTTTTGGGACACGTGTATAAAGTTTGATTCTCTACAAAAAATATCTACAAATACTAATTTGTAGAGGAGGAAACAGATGAAAAACTATTCCATTTCGCGGGTAAAAGTAGTTTTGCTTATATTAATATTATTTACTACTTTTTGCGTTGAATTAAGCACGTTAAACATGTCTATCAAAACAATGTCAAATTTATATTGGGGCAATTCTGGCTCAGATGTATCGAGAGTTCAATCCAGGCTAAAAGATTGGGGATATTACGATGGACCTGTAGATGGATTTTTTGGAGTCAGAACATGGCTGGCTGTGAGAAAATTTCAGGCAAATAATGGACTCAATGTGACTGGAATTGTGGACGATCAAACGAAAGTAGCTTTGGGATTTAATATTAGCAAATACACTTCAATATCAAGTACATATACTCCGGTAACATCTACTACCACAAACGATGATGTATACCTTTTGGCAATGCTTATAAACGGTGAAGCGAGGGGAGAGCCTTTTATAGGGAAAGTGGCTGTTGGAGCGGTTGTGATGAAGAGGGTAAGATCACCGATGTTTCCGCATACAATTGCAGGCGTGATTTTCCAACAGGGGGCATTTTCTGCGGTTGATGACGGGCAAATGTGGCTTCCTCCCACTCAGGACTGCATCAGAGCTGCTCAGGATGCAATAGCAGGATGGGATCCAACAGGTGGAGCATTATACTACTACAATGCATCGAGAGTACAAAATTACTGGATTTTTAATAGGCCAATAATAACACAGATTGGCAACCACATATTTGCAAGGTAGGTGATGTAAATGAAGAGAATATCAACAGTTGTGATTCTTCTTTTGCTTTTAGTAGTAGGTGCATGGGGATACAACCAATACATGCAGAAAGTAACATATCACAGATATTTACAGGCGCAGTACGACAGGTCTTTTTATCAGCTTGTAAACAGCATAGAAAACATAGAAACATCAACAGGTAAATTGATGGTTTCATCGCAGGAAAATACGACAATACCAATTCTAAGCGATGTATGGAGGCAGGCTTTTGAGGCACAGGAAAATTTAAGCCAGCTTCCCATAAGCCAGCCTGAACTAGATAATACTTCAAAGTTTTTGTCTCAGATCGGTGATTATTCTTACAGCCTCTCAAAAAACGTCGCTGATGGCAAAAAATTGACGGATAAAGATTTTAAGACAATATCAGAGCTGCACAACTACGCAGTGTACCTTGGCAAAAGCTTGCAAGATTTAAGAAGTAAAATACAAGGTGGATACGATTTAGACAATTTAAATAAAAAAGGAACTCAAAAGATGAGCCAGATAGACAGCAAAATACTAAATGTGAATATGAATACTGTAAATCAACAGATGTCTAACTATCCAACCCTTATATACGATGGGCCTTTTTCTGAAAGTCAAGCGAAGCTAACGCCAAAAGGACTTACTGGCAGCAATGTATCCTACGATAACGCAGTGTCAATAGCAAAAAGGTTTTTAGGAAAGCCAGTATCGTCTGCAGTTAAATACAGTCCTAACAATGGAAAGATAGATGCGTATGGGGTAGAATTAAAGCTAACTCAAAATGCTCCTTCTATATATGTCAATGTAAGCAAGAAGGGCGGACATGTAATATGGCTTATGGATCAAAGGGCTGTTACTAAAGTAAATATATCAGAAACACAGGCTCTAAACTATGCCACGAAGTTTTTAACAGTACATGGATTTAGCAATATGGGAAATACGTACTCTATAAAAGCTAATGGAACAGTCCAATTTAATTTTACTCCTGTACAAAATGACGTAAGAATCTATCCTGACATTGTAAAAGTAAAAATTGCATTAGACAACGGCGACGTAGTAGGTTTTGATGCTACATCGTACTATATGTCACACGTGAATAGGAAGATAGAAAAACCGAAGCTTACTGAATCCGAAGCGCAAAGCAAAGTCAGCAAGAATTTGAAAATTGAAAGCAGCCGATTGTGCATAATACCATTAGATGGGGGAAAAGAAGTTTTGGCTTATGAATTTAAAGGAACCTACAGCGGCGACACATTTTACGTATACATAAATGCTGAAAATGGCGTGGAAGAAAAAATTTTAAAAGTCATAAAGACAAATCAAGGGAATTTGACGATGTAAGTTTGTATTATCAGAATAAAAAAGTATTTAGTAGGGAAAATATAAATGGGCCCAAAAGGAGGAATTGAAAATGAGTAGACGTCATAATAGCCTCATGTCAGATAACTTGAAAGAGGAATTGGCAAAAGAGCTAGGCGTTTACGACATTGTAAAGACTGAAGGTTGGGGAAGTGTATCATCTCGTGACTGCGGCAATCTTGTAAAACTTGCTATCAAGAAAGCCGAGGAAAGCATGGTACAGAACAATAACTTCTAAGTCTCCTCATTTAAAGCCCAGAAAGGCCGGGGAAGATAAATTTCTTCTCTGGCCTTTTAATGTTACTATATAGTCTTAAAAAATTTTTAGCACTCAACAAAAATTGTAGACATTTAATGACAAACGCGATAAAATTATTGTGTAAAAAATGTTTAAAAATAATCAATAATTTGGTAGAGATTTGAGGTGAGTTATATGACAAAGCTGGATCGCCACAACAAAATATTAAAAATTATCAAAGAGAAAGATATTGAGAATCAGGAAGAATTAGTCAATGAATTGCAAAAAGAAGGATTCATTGTGACACAAGCTACTATATCGAGGGATATAAAAGAATTAAAGTTAGTAAAAGTATTAAGCAGTGATGGGAAAAAGTACAGATACTCCACAAGAGACATAAACGAAAATATCACGCTGGACAAATTTTTATCACTTCTTTCTAAAGTAATTGTAGATATAGATTATTCGGGCAATATAATTGCAATTAAAACGTTGTCTGGTGCTGCATCCAGTGCTGCGGAAGCTATTGATGAATTGGGCTGGAGAGAAATTGTAGGCACTATTGCAGGGAATAATACTATTTTTGTGCTTATCGATAAAGAAGATAACGTAAAAGAAGTCATCGATAGATTGAAAGAAATAGTTGATACGCATATAGGGGAAAAATAAAAAAGTTAAGCTGATTTTTAAAACAATATTAGGAGGCAAAATTAAATGAATTTATTCAGAAAGAAGTCGGCAGATCAACTGCTTGAGACTGCTGAAAAGACAAACCTAAACAAAAAACTTACTGCTATCGATTTGGCAGCATTGGCAATTGGTTCTGTCGTTGGAACAGGAGTGTTTGTATCAACTGGCGAAGGTGCTTTAAAAGCAGGTCCAGCAGTGATTATTTCGTATATAATTGGTGGCGTGACGGCTGTATTAGCTGCTTTTATATTTGCTGAATTGGTTACAATGTTTCCGGTAGCTGGCAGCACATATACTTATTCTTATGTTGCTTTTGGTGAAATAATTGCTTGGATAATAGGATGGTATTTACTTTTGGAATACCTTATATCTGCAAGTGCTGTGGCATCAGGGTGGTCTGGTACGTTTATTGGATTTTTAAAAACTCTTGGCATCACATTGCCTAAAGTTATAACTACACCTCCAATTTCTGGCGGTATTATGGATTTGCCGGCAATTTTGATTACTGCGTTTGTGACATGGATTTTGTATGTTGGCGTAAGGGAAAGTGCTACTGTAAATAATTTAATAGTTCTTCTAAAAATTGCGGTTATAGGATTGTTTGTTTTCTTAGGCTTTAGCCATATAAAGATGGCTAATTTTACCCCATTTGCACCGTATGGATTTAAAGGGATAATGACTGCAGCAGCTATTATATTTTTTGCGTATGTAGGATTTGATGCTGTTTCTACTGCAGCGGAGGAGACGAAAAATCCGACAAGAGATGTTCCTTTAGGATTGATGGTAGCTGTAGTATTGATTCTTGTTATATATATGGCGGTAGCCATAACATTGGTTGGAATGGTACCTTTCAAACATATAGATCCAAACAATGCACTTCCTGGTGCTCTTTTAAGTGTTGGAATAAACTGGGGTTCTGCACTGGTAGCTACAGGTGCTATTGTAGGCATGGTTTCGACGCTTTTAGTGACGTTATACGGTCAGATAAGGATTTTTATGGTGATGGCACGAGATGGTCTTTTGCCAGAACTTTTTTCAAGGGTTCATCCAAAGTATAAAACTCCACACATAAATACATTGATTACGTGTGTTTTAACTGCTATTATTGCTGGGTTTCTTCCATTAGATGAAATAATTGAGCTTACAAACATAGGTACATTAAGTGCTTTTATCATTGTATCGATTGGCATATTGGTGCTTAGGATAAAGATGCCAAATGCTGAGAGGAAATTTAGAGTGCCTTTTGTGTGGATTGTAGCGCCTCTCACCATGATATTTAGCTTGTACCTTATCATCAATCTTCCGATGGTGACACTTGCAAGATTTGTAATATGGATGATAGTAGGCTTGATCATTTATTTTGCATACAGCAGATATCACAGCGTTTTAAATGCAAGATGATAGCATATAATAATTTAAATTTTAAATACAATAACTAAGTTGAAAGCAAACTTAGTTATTTTTTTATAAAATTTTAATTTAATATTTTATACATACAATGTATAAAATATTGTATAAGATTGTATATTTTATAACAATTAGCGACATGAAAAGACATTTATGAATAAAAATCAATTTATATACAACTAAAAATTCATTATTTTTTATAAAAATCGGATATATACATAAATTTCAGAGAATATAAGCATATTTAAGGGGTAAATCGTTATTTTTATCAGAGAAAACCATCTCAATGAAAAATTAAAATATTTTAAGATTGTTGCTATTTTATTGGATAAGCATTTTAGAGGTATAATTGCGGTGAAGAGATGATAATAAATCAATTTAGAAATGGAGGTAACGATATGGATTCTTGTGTTAGTATCGATTCTTTGAGTATAAACGTCTATTCTGAAATAGGCGTATTAAAAAAAGTTTTACTACACAGGCCTGGAAAAGAAATTGAAAATCTAGTTCCAGACTATTTAGGAAGGCTTTTGTTTGATGATATACCATATCTCAAAGTCGCCCAACAAGAACATGATAAATTTTCAGAAGTATTGCGAGAAAATGGAGTAGAGGTAGTATATGTTGAAAAATTGATAGCAGATGTTTTAAATGACAATGATGTCAAAAATGAATTTATTGAAGAATTTTTAAATGAAAGCGGCATAGTTTTACCTGTTTTAAAGGATGCGTTAAAAGAATACCTTCTTAACATGGATACGGAAGAAATGATTGACACAATAATTGCTGGAATACGAAAAGATGATGTAAAGCTTAAAAAAGTCAATTCTCTTTCAGGTATAATTAAAGACGATTATCCATTTTACCTTGATCCGATGCCAAATCTATACTTTACCAGAGACATTGGCGCTTCAATTGGAAACGGTCTTTCCATAAGCAGAATGAAAACTGAAGCAAGAAGAAGGGAAACGCTTTTTATAAAGTACATTCATAAATATCATGATCTTTTTAAAGATGAGAATATTCCACTTTGGTACGACAGGACAATGCCTTTTTCTATTGAAGGCGGAGATGAACTGATATTGTCAGATGAAGTAATGGCAATTGGCTGTAGCGAAAGAACCTCGTCAGAAGCAATTGAGATTTTAGCTAAAAATTTATTGAATGGACACACAAGCTTCAAAAAAATATTAGTCTTTGAAATTCCCAAAGCCCGCTCTTTTATGCATTTAGATACCGTATTTACAATGGTTGATTATGATAAATTTACTATACATTCAGGTATACAAGGAACTCTCAATGTCTATGAAATTTCAAGTGGAATTGACGGTACTCTTAAGTATAGAAATGATACTAATTCACTTGAAAACATTTTAAGCAATGCTTTAGGGTTAGATTCTGTAGAGCTTATAAAATGCGGCGGTGGAGACCCAATAATATCAGGAAGAGAACAATGGAATGATGGCTCAAATACGCTGGCAATTGCACCTGGTGTTGTTGTAACATACGAAAGAAATTATGTTTCTAACGAATTGTTGGAGAAAAGGGGTATAAAGGTTCTCAGAATACCAAGTGCAGAGCTTTCAAGAGGCAGAGGCGGCCCAAGATGTATGAGTATGCCTCTTGTCAGAGAAAATTTAAGATAAATGCTAAAAAAATTGAGGAGGAATTATTATGCCAATAAACTTAAAAGGAAGAAGCTTTTTAACACTTAAAGATTTCACAACAGAAGAAATAAAGTATTTGTTGGATCTCTCACACGATTTAAAGGCAAAAAAGAGGAAAGGATTGAAAGATAAACTTCTCGATGGGAAAAATATTGTTCTCTTATTTGAGAAGACATCAACAAGGACAAGATGTGCGTTTGAAGTGGCTGCATTAGACGAAGGAGCACATGTGACATATTTAGATATGAACAGTTCTCAGATGGGGAAAAAGGAATCACTTGAAGATACGGCAAAAGTTCTTGGCAGATTTTATGATGGAATCGAGTATAGAGGCTTTGAACAGAAGGTCGTTGAAGATCTCGCGAAATATTCTGGAGTTCCTGTGTTTAATGGGCTTACAGATGTAGATCATCCTACGCAAATACTGGCAGATATGCTTACAATTGAAGAACATGTAGCAAAACCGCTTAACAAAGTAAAAATAGTTTTTGTAGGTGATACCAGAAATAACATGTCTTATGCATGGCTGTATGGTTGTGCAAAAATGGGAATGCATTTTGTAGCTTACGGACCTAAAGAACTGTGGCCAGATAGTTCTGTTCTTGATGAGGTAAATAAAATTGCAGAACAGACTGGCGCTGTACTTGAAGTTACGGATGATATCGAAAAAATTAAAGGTGCTGATGTCATATACACTGATATATGGGCTTCAATGGGAGAAGAAGATAAACTCGCAGAAAGAGTAAAACTTCTTACACCTTTTAGAGTTGATATGGAGATGTTAAAAGCTACACAGAATCCAGAAGTTATATTCATGCATTGTTTGCCATCTTTCCATGATTTTGAGACGACAATGGCTAAGAATGCAAAAGAGAAAATGAATCTCGATATTAGAGAAGTTACTGATGAGGTTTTCAGAAGCAAACATTCAGTTGTTTTCGATGAAGCTGAGAATAGAATGCACACAATTAAAGCAGTGATGGTTGCTACTCTATAATGTATCTTACAATGGGTTAGGTTACATACCTATCCCATTGTAAAAATAAATGTATAGGAGGGAAATATATGGAAGGTAGTGTTGGGAAGCAAAAAAAGTTGGGGTTAATGCTTTTAATAGCATTAGGAGTGGGTTCGATGATTGGTGGAGGCATATTCAATAGCCCTACTGATCTTATAGGTGTATCAAATCCACAGTCAGCTCTTATTGCATGGTTGATTGGTGGCATTGGCATAGTGTCGTTGGCGCTTGTATTTCAGATGTTGGCGAATAAAAGACCTAGTTTAACAGGTGGAATTTATTCTTACGCTAGAGCAGGTTTTGGAGAATTTGTAGGATTTAATTCTGCATGGGGTTACTGGTTAAGTGCATGGCTAGGTAACGTTGCATTTTTGGTTTTACTTTTCAAAACGTTTAATAGTTTGCTTGGAAAAGGACATGAGTTGAAACCAGTAGTTACTTTTATAGTTGCTTCAATTTTACTTTGGATAATACATTATATTATTACAAGAGGAATTAAAGATGCTGGTGTTGTAAATGCGATTGTAACGGTTGCAAAACTGCTTCCATTAATTTTAGTCATCATATTTGGATTGATAGTTTTCAAGGTTCCAATATTTAATGTACACAACTGGACAACAACACTTGCATCCGATGGCAGTGCAAGTAGCTTAATAGGACAAATAAAAGGTGCTATGGGAACCATATTGTGGTGTTTCATAGGCGTTGAAGCAGCGACAGTATTGTCTGAAAGAGCTGAATCTCAAAAAATAGTAGGTAAAGCAACAGTGCTAAGCATACTGATTACACTTTTGATTTATATGCTTATATCGACTATTGCAATGGGCGTTGTGCCTGCAAAGGTTTTAGCAAAAGCCAGCACTCCATTGGCAAATGTACTTCAAGCTACAATATTAGGAGGTGCTGGTGGAGTTATCGTAAAACTTGGCCTTATAGTATCACTTTTAGGTGCAACTTTAAGCTGGATACTGCTTGCTGCAGAAATCCCTTATGTAGCAGCAAAGGATGGAGTAATGCCGAAGTGGTTTTCCAAAGAAAATAAAAACGGAGTTCCAATCAATTCACTTATTTTGACTAATGTGTTAACTCAAATATTTTTGGTATCATTGTTATCTGACAAATTACAATCTGCATACTATACATTGTATTATATGGCAACTACATTGATACTTGTACCATATCTTTTTTCAGCACTGTTTTCTTTAAAAGTATGTAATGAAGACAAATCTTTAGTCGCTGATACGGTAATTTCTTTGATAGCCACTATATATTCTTTATATGTAATTTATGCTGTAGGTATATCGTATTTAGGTCTTGCATTCATTATGTATGCAATAGGGATAATCCCTTATTATATAGCTAAAAGGGAGAGAGGAGAAAAAGTTAATAAAGCTGAAATCATATCTATGATAATAATGATTTTAATAGCGATTATCATGATTTATGAAGTTGCGACAGGAAAAATAACACCATAGAGAGGAGAAAGTAACATGGCAAGAATTGTTGTAGCACTTGGAGGAAATGCACTTCAAGAAAATCCAAAAGATACATCTGCAGAAGCACAGCTTAAGACAGCACATAGCACTGCAAAAGCAATTGTCGATCTTATAGAGGATGGACATGAGATTATTATTTCGCATGGCAATGGACCGCAGGTAGGACAAATTGTATCAACGTATGAAACCGCCAATTCTGTAAATAA
>JASBVU010000583.1 GCA_029960905.1 Thermoanaerobacterium sp. | reverse complement strand
CTCCACCAATTATAATCTTCAATATAGCTTAGGTCAAACAACATACAGCCTTGTGATTTCTTAAAACACATATCAATTGCTTTTTTAAAATTCTCTGGTTTGCCTTCATACTGTTTCACAAAAAGGCTTCCAATGATAGGTACCACATTCATCGTTACTTTATTTGCCATTATGCCAGAGCCTTCCACGCTATACCAATATGCAGGTTTACCATTTTTAATCGCCTCATCTATTGTTACATCAGGATAATAAAATCCAGACATCAGTTTATCCAGACATTCAGCATAACCAGTTTTTGAATACTCTTTTCCTACCCACGGATAATCTTCTGGTATATACTTTTCACTTGCCCAATTTGCTCCAACCTGATAATAAATTGGATACCACGATCCTGCATAATCTATAAATTCAATTTTTTTATTTGATTTGTTTATTGTTTCTCTAACTCTTATAATGAATTTTTTGATGATTGATGCCTTAAAAGTTATCCAATCCCCAAAAAGATCACCATAGATAACTTGTTTATCACCATTATCATCTACTTTAAGTTCATAAATATCTTTAGGCCAATTGTACACTTTCTTTCCTATAAACTCTTCAAATTTATCTTTAGTATATTCGCTAAAATCTGCTGCAAGTCCTATGAATCTGACTCTGTCAAGCACAATACCATCAATATCATAATTATTGATCAATTCATTTATCACACTTTTCTCATACTGTTGTACATCTTCTCTTACGGGATTGACAAAAAGGTCAGAAAAATCATCAATAGAATCAAATGTTTTTAATTCATCTATATCCGTAATTGGTTTTATAGACGATTTACCTTCATTATTAATTCCATATAGATATGTTTGCCAATATGGGTGTTCATAGCCTTTTGACAAATTGCTTTTATTTTCCTTATTTCCTTCCGAGAAAACATCAACAGCGGCATATATCCTTAAATTTCTATCATGTGCTTGTTTTATATATAATTCAAGATAATCTTTATCCTTTTCAAATTCTGAATCATAACAACTATAATGTGGTGCTATTTCACTTTTGTATATGCAAAAACTTGATGGATCTTTAACACTTAGTACAATAGAACCAATTCCATATTTAACGCATTTATCAAGTATTTTTTCGAAATATTTATTATCAAGAATTATATTCTTGCTAGCATGAATTTCTATCCATAGATAATAATCTTTATACAAACTTACTCCTCCTAACCTTTTATTGCACCTGCAACAGCATTAATGAAATATTTTTGGAAAGCCAGAAATACTATTATAACTGGAATTATGGATAATACTGTTCCTGCAGCTACATAGCCAAATTTATAATTAAACTGGCCAGATAAATATTTTAGAGCCGTTGCTAAAGGATATTTATTCGGATCTTGTAACACAACTATAGGCCACAAAAATGAATTCCATAGACCTATAAAGTCAAATATTACAATCGTAGAAATTGCTGGCATAACTTCCGGAAGCATAATTTTATACCATATCTTAAATTCCGATGCACCATCTATTTTAGCAGCATCAATTAATTCCCTTGGTACAGTCAAATAAGATTGCCTTAAAAGTATTATGCTAAAAACAGATA
>JASBVU010000028.1 GCA_029960905.1 Thermoanaerobacterium sp. | reverse complement strand
GGCCATAGCAGTACATCTATATCTGCTGCATTGGGGATTGCAAAGGCAAGAGATCTAAATAATGAAAAATATTCGGTAATTTCTGTGATAGGTGATGGAGCACTTACTGGAGGAATGGCTTTTGAGGCTTTAAATGATGCGGGCAGATCCAAGACAAATCTCATAGTAATATTAAATCACAATGAGATGTCTATATCAAAAAACGTTGGAAGTCTTTCGCTTTATTTAAGCAGATTAAGAACGGATCCAAGCTATTTTAGGTTTAAAAAAGATTTAGAGAATATTTTAAATTTAATACCGCCTATTGGGAAAAGCATCCACAAGTCAATTGAAAAAATAAAGGATTCCATAAAACAATTGATTGTACCTGGAATGTTTTTCGAAGAAATGGGGTTTACATATTTAGGACCAATTGATGGTCATGATTTAGATTCGCTAATTGATGTATTAAAAAGAGCTAAAAAAATGAACGGCCCTATTTTGATTCATGTAATAACGAAAAAAGGAAAGGGATATGTATTTGCAGAAGATAATCCCGACAAATTTCATTCTGCTGGTATTTTTGATATAGGCACAGGAGAGTTTAAGAAAAAAGCCGATACATATTCGGACGTATTTGGCAAAACATTGACTCATTTGGCTGAAAACAATAAAAAAATAGTTGCAATAACTGCTGCAATGCCGGATGGTACAGGATTAAATTATTTTGCTGAAAAGTTTCCAACCAGATTTTACGATGTAGGCATAGCAGAGCAACATGCTGCAACTTTTGCTGCTGGTATGGCAATAAATGGGTATAAGCCCTATTTTGCAGTGTACTCGACTTTTTTGCAAAGAGCGTTTGACCAAGTAATACATGATATATGTATCCAAAACCTTCCTGTTGTTTTAGCAGTAGATAGAGCTGGTCTTGTAGGAGAAGATGGGGAAACACACCAAGGCGTATTTGATATTTCGTACTTAAGAATGATACCAAATATGACAGTTATGGCTCCTAAAGATGCAGATGAATTAGTGGAAATGATAAAATTATCTAGTTTAATAAAAGGACCTTGTGCAATAAGATATCCAAAAGGAAAAGCCGAGAATTACGATGTAAATAAAGAACCTAATTTTATGTTGGGAGAAGCTGAAGTCATTAAAGATGGCTCTAACGTAGCAATTTTTGCTCTCGGTAAAATGGTAAAAATTGCATTAAACGCATCTTTAAGACTTCAAAATAATTCGATAACCCTTACATAGTGAATTTGAGGTTTGCTAAGCCTTTAGATATAAACACAATTATAAAGATATCGAAAGAAGTTACTACATCTTTACATTAGAAGACAATGTACTTATAGGTGGCGTTGGAAGTGCAACATTACTATTAATGAAAACAATATATACAAGAAGTTCTATAGATTCGGCTTTCCTGATAAATTCATAGAACATGGCGATGTAGAAAGTCTGTTTAAAAAATATGGATTGGACAGCGATTCTGTGGCAGAAAAAATAATAGAATTGGTGATGTCATGAAAGAGAAAGAAAGAGCAGATTTATTATTGGTACAAAAAGGTTTTTTTACATCGAGAGAAAAAGCTAAAGCTTCCATCATGGCAGGGGAAGTTTTTGCAGACGGGAAAAAGATAAATAAAGCTGGCGATATTATTAGCGTTAATTCGAGCTTAGAAATAAAAGCGAAAAATAATCCTTACGTAAGCCGTGGTGGATTAAAACTCGAAAAGGCGATCAAATATTTTAATATTGACGTAAAAGGCAAAATAGCTATGGATGTAGGTGCATCAACTGGTGGATTTACAGATTGTCTTCTAAAAAATGGGGCAAAAAAAGTTTATGCTATCGATGTTGGATATGGTCAGCTTGATTGGAGCTTGAGAAATGATGGAAGAGTTATAAACATGGAAAGAACAAATATTCGATATCTTGATAATTTGCCGGATATCATTGATATAATTACAATAGATGTATCATTTATATCGCTTGCGATAGTTATACCATCTGTAAAAAAATTTTTAAAAAATGGTGGTGAAATAGTATCACTTATAAAGCCACAATTTGAAGCCGGAAGAGAGAAAGTTGGGAAAAATGGAGTTGTGAGAGATAAAAGCGTTCATATAGAAGTTATAAATAAAATAATAGAAGTTTTAAAAAAATTGTCGTTTAGTGTGCAAGGCATTACTTTTTCACCTATAAAAGGTCCTGAGGGCAATATAGAGTATTTGATTTATGCAAAGAATGAAGAGAATGGAAATTATGATTTTGATGTCGAAAAATTGGTAGAAATCTCTCATAATACACTTAACGATAATAAAAAAACGAAATAAAGAAGGAAAATTGAAAGTTTTGTAGAATTATGAATTTATGATATTAATTATGTGGTGATTAAATGAAAAATATTTGTGTCATACCAAATATTCATAAGGATAAAAATTTAAGGACTACTAAAAGTTTAGTCGAGTGGATTATCCAGCATGGATATAAACCAATACTAAATGAGGTCGTTGCGCAGAAAATCGGTTTTACAGAATATGGGAAAAGTAGTACTGAGATTTTCAAAAATAGTGATTTTATTGTGGTATTAGGGGGCGATGGGACAATTTTAAACGTTGCCAGACAATGTGCATCTTTTTCTGCGCCTATTCTTGGCGTCAATTTGGGACATTTAGGTTTTTTAGCGGAAGTTGATGCTGAAGATGTATTTGAAGCAGTAGAAAAAATAGTTAAAGGTGAATTTTCCATAGACAAAAGGATGATGCTGGAAGCAAGCATAGTTAAAGATAATATGGAGGCAGTTAATTTTATCGCTTTAAATGATATTGTGGTAACAAGGGGTTCTTTTTCTAGAATGGTTAAATTAAAGGTTTTTGTGAATGAACAGTATGTGAATACATATCTTGCCGATGGGATAATTATATCTAGTCCTACGGGTTCAACGGCATATTCTTTGTCAGCAGGTGGACCAATAGTATACCCTAATCTGGAATTGTTTGTAATAACACCTATATGTCCTCATACGTTGCATTCCCGGTCTATAATTGTATCGGAAAAAGATAAAGTTAAGCTTGTTATAGTAGGTGAAAACCAAGATGTAATGATAACAACAGACGGGCAGCAAGGTTATAAGTTAAACAGTGTGACACAATTTATGTAAAAAGAAGCAATAGGTATACTAATTTGATACGCTTAAAAAGTATGAACTTTTTTGACCTGTTGCGCAGCAAACTATCAGAAAGAAATTTCAACATGTAGTGAGGAGTGTTGTCGATGATGAAGTTAGCAAGACATGCAAAAATTCTTGAAATAATAAGTAAAAACGAAATTGAAACGCAGGAAGAATTGGCAGATGCCCTTCAAAAAGAAGGGATAAAAGTCACACAAGCGACAGTATCACGGGATATAAAAGAGTTACGGCTTATAAAAGTATTGAGCGCAGACGGCAAAAAGTATAAGTATGCGTCAATGAAAAATCAGGATAGCAAAGTAACTGACAAATTGGTAGCACTTTTGTCTGGAATAGTAGGCATAGATTATGCTGGAAATACTATAGTAATTAAAACACTTTCCGGAACTGCGCCTGCTGCTGCAGAAGCTTTAGATACATTGAATTGGAATGAGGTAGTAGGAACTCTTGCTGGAGATAATACTATATTTATGCTTGTTAGATCTGAAGATTCTGTAAAAGAGATTATAGACAGAATAAACGAATTGATTAAATGAATGGTTTTTAAGGGGGATTACGATGATCCTTGCACTGAGCATAAAAAATATAGCACTAATTGAAGAGGTGGAGATTAATTTTGATGATGGTTTAAACATTCTTACTGGAGAGACAGGAGCTGGTAAATCTATTGTGATTGATTCAATGATGCTTTTGCTAGGTGGAAGGGCAAACAAAGATATCATACGAAATGGTGCTCAAAAAGCCACAGTGAAAGGTGTTTTTTTAGTAGATTAAAATACTGATGTTATACATAAGATTTTAGATGAAGCAGGTATTGAACATGAGGATGATGATACCCTGGTTATTAGCAGAGATATAACAGAAAATGGAAGAAACTACTGCAGGGTTAATGGTAGAATAGTGCCATTGTCTTTTTTAAGTAAGTTAGGAACATATTTGGTTGACATATTAGGTCAGCACGAGCATCAATTTCTGTTGGATAGCAGTAAACATCTGTCAATATTAGATAATTTTCAAGATAAGAATTTTTTTAGTTTGAAAGACACAATAAGGGATTTGTTAGGTAAATATAATATTCTTAATAAAAGATTAAAGGAGTTCTATTCAGATGACAAAGAAAAAATGTCGAAAATAGATCTTCTTAAATATCAGATAAATGAGATAGAATCTGCAAAAATAAAAAATGGAGAAGAAGAAAATTTACTTGAAAAACGGAATATATTAATTAATTCAGAAAGACTATTTAATTATATGAATGAATGTTACAATTTGCTTTATAAAGGGATTAATGATAATACATCAATTATAGACAATCTCAGCACTGTATTAAAAATCTGACTCGTATAAAATAGACAAAAGGCTTGAGAAATTGAAAGAAATGATTCAAAGCGTTTTATATACATTAGATGATTGTTCTATTCAAATTAGAGATTATGTTGAGAATATTAATTTTAATGCAAACGAGTTAGATGAAATTGAAAAGAGATTGGACATACTGGGAAACTTAAAGCGAAAATACGGAAGAACAATTGAAGAAATAATTAGATATAAAGAAGAAAAAAATAATGAACTTGCAAAGCTGTTAAATGCAGAAGAAGAGATACATAAGATAAACAAGGAAAAAGAAAAAATTATGGAGAAGATTAAAGAGATTTCTGATGAAATACATACAAGAAGAAAAAATGTGGCGGATTTTCTGGAAAAGAAAATAAGTGATGTTTTAAGTGAGCTAAATATGCCCAATACAATTTTTAAAGTTGATATTAGAAAAAAAGATGTGCCAAATGAGAATGGCATAGATGAAGTAGAGTTTTTAATATCAACTAATATCGGTGAACCTTTAAAGCCACTTGATAAAATAGCATCTGGTGGTGAGCTATCACGAATTATGCTGGCTTTAAAAACAATTTTGGCTGATTTTGATGGTATATCTACATTGATATTTGATGAAGTAGATACAGGAATTAGCGGTAAAGCAGCTCAATCTGTGGCACAGAAAATAGCATTGATTTCAAGAAATCGCCAGGTTATATGCGTTACGCATCTCCCTCAAATAACATCGATGGCTGATTCACATTTCAAAATTTCAAAAGAAGCTGATAAAGAAAAAACTTACATAAAAATTGAAAAATTAGACTATGAAGGGAAAATAAAAGAACTGTCTAGAATAATTAGCGGTTCTGTTGTAACAAACACTACTTACAGCCATTCAAAAGAGCTAATTGATTTAGCAGAAAACTACAAAAAAAATTTAATTTAAAAAGTACGGTTCAAAGCCGTATTTTTTTGTTTTATCATTAGAAAAAAAGTCATTAATTAACTTAGAAATCTAACTTTTTATTGACAGTATATAAATCATTCTAAAAGGTTAATTTAATCATAGCAAATTTATTTGAGGGAGTGATTAAGTTGAATCGGAATAAGATTAAATATTTAATTTTTGCGTTTTTATCCGCTTTAATAATATATATAAATTATACGCCTGCAATTAAAAGTGTTTACCAGACTCCCAATTATTTCAAATTTTTTGAAGGAGAGAAAGTGAAATTTAATTTTAATTTACCACTTAAAGTAGGCTTTTATACAGATACACAGGGTATTGTAAAAATAGATAATAATGAAAACAATAATATTTTAAATCTCGATAAACCATTTTCTGTTGAGACGTTAAATCGTGGGAAAGTAAATATAAATCTGAGGTTGTTTGGAATATTTCCAATTAAAAACATTTATGTTGATGTAATACCGACAATAAAAGTTATTCCTGGGGGAGATTCAATTGGAGTTAAGCTTAACACAAAGGGTGCGCTTGTTGTGGGATATTCCGATATAATTGGAACAGATGATAAAATTTACAGTCCATACAGGGAAGGAAAGATACAAATAGGAGATATAATTCTTGAAGTTAACAACATAAAGATTAATTCCGCTGATGATATCACAAATATCATAAACAGTCAAAAAAATACAACAGTAAATGTTAAGATTAGCAGAAAAGGCAATATAGTTTATACAAAATTACATCCAGTTTTGGCTAAAGATGATCAAAAGTACAAGTTAGGATTATGGGTAAGGGATCATACAGCAGGTATTGGAACATTGACATTTTATACTGAAGACAAAAAGTATTATGCCGCTTTAGGACATGCGATAACTGACATAGATACGGGTGATATCCTGTCAGTTAACAATGGGCAAATAATGAAATCTAAAATAACATCTGTAAGCAAAGGAAAGAGAAGCAGTCCAGGAGAACTCAGAGGAATTTTTTTAGAAGAAGTTGATACAATAGGCAACATTGAAAAAAATACAGAGTACGGCATATACGGTAAAATAAGCAATCCAAATGATATAACGTTAAAACCAATACCAATAGGTTATCAATCACAAGTTATCGAAGGACCAGCGAAAATCCTTACAACGATAGACAATACAGGGCTAAAAGAATTTAACATTCAGATTGTAAAAAAAGTAGAGCAAAAGAATCCCAATCAAAAAGGAATGATAATTAAAATTGTCGATAAAGAATTGCTGGATAAAACAGGAGGAATTGTGCAGGGAATGAGTGGAAGTCCGATTATACAAGATGGTAAACTAATAGGTGCTGTAACACATGTTTTTGTAAATGATCCTACCAAAGGATATGCAGTTTATGCAGAATGGATGATAAACGAAATGGAAAATTTGCATCATGACGAAAATGTGTTTAATAATTAGGGAGTACATTTTTCCCTAATTTTTTTATTGTTAAAAGAAGGAAATTCTAATTTTATGTAGAATATTATAAAGTAGATTTGTTTTTTATAAAAATGCATAAGGAGGGGCGTTTGTTGTTAAAGAAAATTAAATTAGGAATTTGTGATGATAATAAGGAATTTGTCAGTATAATGGTAGACTACCTTTCGTCAAAAGAAAATATTGAGATTGTAGGGGTTGCAAATGATGGCAATCAAGCAGTTAAGTTGATTCAAGATAATGATTTAGATCTGTTAATCTTGGATATCATAATGCCGTATTTGGATGGCATCGGAGTTTTAGAGAAAGTTAATGAACTGAAGAAAAAAAGACCTAAAATAATCATTTTATCTGCAGTAGGCCAGGAAAAAATTACACAAAGGGCAATAAGTCTTGGAGCAGATTATTATATTTTAAAACCGTTTGATTTAGAATTGCTTTCTAAGAGAATAACTGAAATAATGGAGTATCAAACTGACGTAGTATCAAAGGCTGTCATGCCTATAATTGGAGATAAGAAATCTGTCGATTTAGAGACGTTGATAACACAAGTTATCCATGATGTTGGAATACCCGCACACATAAAAGGATATTTGTATTTAAGAGATGCTATTACATTAGTCATAAGTAATATTGAGTATTTGAACTCTGTAACAAAACTTTTATATCCTAAGATAGCTGAAAAATACGAAACTACGCCCAGTAGAGTAGAAAGAGCTATAAGACATGCAATTGAAGTCGCATGGAGCAGAGGTAAAGTCGATGTTTTGGATGATCTATTTGGTTATACAATTAACGATGAAAAAGGAAAACCTACCAACTCTGAATTTATTGCACTTATTGCTGACAAATTAAGATTGAGTTTAAAGGCGAATTGAAAATGCGGTGAATAGCTCACCGTATTTTTTGTTTTACCTTGTAGAAAATTGTGCTATAATAAACAAAGAAAAGATGTATGGAGGTTTTGCCATGCAAATTACCGGTACAGTTAAAATGGACAAAAAAACGAAGAACCTTGCGAAACGCATAGGCCCTGGAGAAATCGCAGTGATAGATCATGTTGACATCGATGAAATTGGCGCTGAGTCTTTGATAGAAAAGAAAATTTTAGCTGTAATAAATGCCAATAAATCGATAAGCGGTAGATATCCTAATTTAGGTCCATCTATTATTGATAAAGCTGGTATTCCTATTATAGATGAAGTTGGAGAAGATATATTTGATTTGCTCAAAGAGAATGATAAGATTACTATAATCGACAACGAAATATATAAAGATGGCAAATTGATAAAAAAAGGGAAACTACTTACACATGATGTCATTAATTACAAAATGGAAGAGTGTAAAGAAAATCTAGAAGTAGAGCTGGACAAATTCATTGAAAATACGCTTGAATATGCTAAAAAAGAGAAGTCATTTATTTTAGGTGATATTGAAATACCAGATGTAAAGACAAAATTTAAAGATAGACAAGCATTAGTTGTTGTAAGAGGTAAAGACTATAAAGAAGACTTATATACTATTAGGCAGTATATAACGGATGTAAAGCCAATATTGATAGGTGTAGATGGTGGTGCAGACGCGATATTAGAATTTGGCTTAACACCTGATATCATAATTGGAGATATGGATAGTGTTAGCGATAAAGCACTGAAGAAGGCAAAGGAGATAGTAGTTCATGCGTACCCAAATGGCAAGTCTCCTGGATTAGAGAGAGTTAAGTCATTAGGGCTTGATGCACATATATTTAAAGCCCCGGGGACAAGCGAAGACATTGCTATGCTTTTAGCATATGAAAAGGGTGCAGATTTGATAGTTGCTGTTGGTACCCACTCTAGCATGATCGATTTTTTGGAAAAAGGAAGGAAAGGAATGTCCAGCACATTTCTGGTAAGATTAAAAATAGGTTCTAAGCTTATTGATGCTAAAGGGGTTAATAAATTATATAGAGAAAATTTTAGACTTTCATATGTTTTTAGCATTATATTTGCTGCAATGGTTCCACTTAGTGTAATAGCTTATTTTTCACCGCCTATGCAACAGCTTTTGAAACTTTTACAGTTAAGGATAAGGCTTTTAATAGGATTTTAGGAGGAGATCTATGAACGTAAATATTAGATATTATGTATTGACGATAGCAGCGATTTTTATGGCATTGGGTATTGGCATATTTATAGGTTTTATGCTTGATGGGCAAAAAGTTTTTTCTGAACAGCAAGAAACGATTATAAATCAATTGGAGCAAAAATTTAAAGATATCCAAACTGAAAATTCTAATTTAAAGGACAATGTGCAGAGTTTAAATAAACAACTTGATTATATGAACCAATATGGGAAAATCGTTTTTCCCGAGCTCGTAAAAGGACGTTTAAATGGTGTCAAAGTTGCGATAATTGAGACCAACAATGATTTTATCTATCCTGGTTTAAGAAACGCTTTGATGAAAGCAGGTGCGACAATATCCTCTGTTACGATATTTAAAGATGATTTGAATAATTTAGATGAGTCAGAAAAGAATGATTTAATTACCAATTTGTCTAAATACGGCAATATTGACAGCAATCATCTTATTGAATCTTTATCGGAAAAGTTGACTGAAGTTCTTGTTACAGGACAAGATGGAGAATTGATAACTTATTTAAAAGATAAAGGGTACATCGATTTTACTGGGACACCTGGAAATACAGATTTTATCGTTTTAGCAGGTGGTAGCAATCTTAAAAATAACAATTTAAATATAGTAGATATTCCGATAATAAGGCAGTCGAAAATCTTAAATGTGCCAATTGTTGGAGTTGAACAAAGCGATGTAAAGTATTCTTATATGGATGCGTATAGAAAACAGCACCTATCAACCGTTGATAATATAGATACGATTATAGGCCAGACTTCTCTAATAATGGTAATGCAAGGTAAAGACGGAAATTATGGGATAAAATCTGGAGACACATCGATTATGCCTGATTCTTTTATAGAATATCAACAGAACCAAAATCAAAATAAGACAAATTCGAACGAGGTGAAATGATGGCTGTAAGTGTTTTGATACCGGCTTACAATGAAGGCAAAAGAATCGTTGATACGATAAAGGGTATGGAAAACATAGAAGAGATTGACGAGATCATTGTTGTAAATGATGGTTCTACAGACGACACAGCTGATAAGGCTAAAAAAGCGGGAGCAAAGTTGGTAAATATAAAAAATAATTCTGGTAAAGGAAGAGCTTTAAAAGAAGGTTTAAAATACGTTAAAAATGATGTAGTTGCTTTTATCGATGCAGATGTAGGTTTGACTTCTAGAGAAGTAATTAAACTAATAAAACCTGTTTTAAATAATGATGCCGATGTAACAGTGGCCAGATTTCCTAAAGTCAATGTTAAATCAGGCTTTGGATTTGTAAAGAAATTAGCCAAATATGGTGTGAAACTGCTTACAGGTCGTGATTTTGATTCTACACTCTCTGGTCAAAGGGTTTTCAAAAAGGAAGTTCTTGACAACATTAAAAGGTTTTACGGTGGTTATGGTATAGAAGTCGGCATGACAATCGACATATTTAAATTAGGGTATAAAATTAAAGAAGTAGATGTTGATATGACACACTCTGTTACATTGAGAGATATTAAGGGTTTTATTCATAGGGGTAGGCAGTTTATTGATATATTAAAGGTTTTATTAATAAAAGTGATATTTAAGGACAGGTGATAAAGTGTCATTATTAATAATTTTTATCATATCTTTTCTGTTAATGATGGTGATTCAAAAATTTATAATTCAAATATTAGACAAGGATGTGTGCTTAAAGCCAAATTATAAAAAAATCTTAATTCCAGTATGTGGTGGAATAGCTTTTGTTCCGACTATTTTTATTACAGCGATTATTTCAAAGTTTATTGGATTTTCTGATGATATGATACAAATTTTTTTAGTTTCCATTATATTAATGTCTTATGTAGGTTTAATCGACGATTTATTAGGTGACAGAAGTGTTACAGGATTAAAGGGACATATTAAATCACTTCTTAATATGAAACTGACAACAGGAGGTTTAAAAGCAGTAGTTGGTATTATTGTATCATTTTACATAAGCATAAACATTAGCAATAGGTTAGCTGATATAATAGTCAACACACTTTTGATATCTTTATTTACTAATTTTTTAAATTTACTTGATTTAAGACCTGGGAGAGCATGTAAAGCGT
>JASBVU010000027.1 GCA_029960905.1 Thermoanaerobacterium sp. | reverse complement strand
TGAAATAATGATGTATGTACAATAGTACAACTTACGTCAACCCTGATTTTTAATTATTTTTTAATTATTTCGACATTTGCCTGAAAATAAAATATGATATAATATGATATGGTATAATATTAGTATTAAATATTTTTTGAGGGGATATGTTATGGAGAACAATACACAACTTAGGCGTAGTGATAGAAATAAAAAGAAAAAAAGCAAAAAAAGCGCCTTTAAGAAAGTTTTCAATGTTGTGCTGTGGGGTGTCATTATATTGCTGTTAGCAGGTATTGGCGCTGTTGGCGGCAAAGTTTTAGCTATAATCAAGAATACGCCTCCACTGTCGCAGGATGCCTTGACGAAGATGAAGCAGTCGTCCATAGTATACGTGAAAAACAGCGATGGAAGCTTTAGTCAAGCTGCTATTTTACACGGTTCTGATAACAGACTTTGGGTTTCTATAGATAAAATTCCTGAAAATCTACAAAATGCCGTTGTGGCTATAGAGGATCAGAGGTTTTACAAGAATAACTTAGGTATTGATCCTAAGAGGATAATTGGTGCACTTTTGGTCGACATAAAAGCTGGTGGCAAACCTGTGGAAGGTGCCAGCACCATAACACAGCAGCTTGTTAAAAATACTATGCTTACAGATGAAAAGACATTGACGAGAAAGATTCAAGAGGCTGTATTAGCATGGCAATTAGAGCAGAAGTACACGAAAAAGCAGATACTTGAAGCATATCTTAATACCATTTATTTAGGTGGTCCACATATAAATGCGTACGGTGTTCAAGCGGCAGCGCTTCAGTATTTTGGCAAGGATGTAAGTCAGTTAGATCTTGCAGAATGTGCCATGATTGCCGGCATCACTAATAATCCTTCTATGTACTCTCCGGACTCTAATATAAAACAAGCAACAGAGAGGCAGCACCTCGTTTTAAGTGAAATGCTGAAACAGGGTTTCATTACTCAAGAACAGTACAATTCCGCAATAAATGAAAAGCTAAATTTTGTCTTTAAAAACCTTAATTTGTCTACGTATAGCCACGGCTATTTCATAGATCAGGTTATCAACGATGCTACAGATGCTCTTGTGAAGAAACTTGGCATAACTAAATCAGAAGCATTAAATGAAATATACAATGGCGGACTTAGGATATATTCAACAATGGATCCGAAAATACAGACAATCATGGAAAATGCATTTAAAAATCCGAAGCTCTTTCCTGTAGATCCAACTACAAAAGAGGCTGTACAGGGTGCGATGGTGGTGATAGATTGGAAGACCGGCGAAATTAAGGGTATTGTCGGCGGCAGAAATACAAGTGACTTCAAATATGTCACACGTGGCATCAGCTTTGCTGACTCAAAGAGGCAGCCAGGGTCATCCATAAAGCCTTTGACTGTGTATGGACCTGCACTACAAAGCGGTCTTACCGCTGCTACAGTTGTAGATGACGTTCCTACGACATTTACGCTTCCTGGTGCAAAGCCGTATACGCCCCACAACTATGAAAGCAATTATTACCATGGTTTAGTGACCCTAAGAGAAGCAATTACAGATTCGTTGAATGTGCCTGCTGTGCAGGTGGTCAACAAAATAGGCATAAATGTTTCTGCAAGTTACGGAAAAAAATTCGGACTTGACATAACTAAAAACGATATGTACCTTCCAGCATTGGCATTAGGCGGTTTAAGTCAAGGTATCACGCCGATACAAGAAGCGGCTGCTTACGGAGCAATTGCCAATAAGGGGATGTATATAAGTCCGATTACTTTTACAAAGATTACAGACTCTACAGGGAAAGTATTGGTAGACAATAAACCTGAAGAGCATGTAGTGCTAAGTGAGCAAAATGCTTATATATTGAGAAGCATGATGATGGATGTTGTAGACCATGGGACAGGTACTGCTGCAAAGCTTTCTAATATGGATGTAGCAGGTAAGACAGGTACATCTGAGAATTCAGGCAACATTTGGTTCTCAGGTTTCACACCTTACTATGTTGGCACTGTATGGATGGGTTATCCATCATCGAATAATCCTGTGAAAAATTACGGCGTGCCGCAGGTAGGTGGTATTTTCCCCGCTCAGATGTGGAGGACTGTCATGTCTCAAATACATCAAAATCTTCCATCGACACATTTTACAGACAAACCATCTGGAATCGTATATGAGACAGTCTGCAAAGATTCTGGAGAGTTGCCAACCGATTTATGTAGAGAAGATCCTAGAGGAGACAGGACATATACTGAGATGTTTGCTGCAGGTACACAGCCTACAGAGTACTGCACTGTTCACGTATCAGCGCAGATAGATACTTTGACGGGAAAACTGGCATCTTCCTGGACACCGCCTTTCCTTGTGAAACAAGAGGTGTTTATCAATCCGCCAGGCAGGACGCCAGAGCAGAATGCATACGCTGCCGATGGCAAATACGTATTGCCTACACAGTCAGATAGTGGAAGCGATGTATTGCCGGAAAATAATCAGAATGACAACGGATCACAAACCTGAAATCCATCAGCCAATAGCGGTGATACTACTGCTCCAACAAATGGTACGGAACCGGGGAATACAAACACTGAAAACACCGGACAAACTGGTACATCCAGCAATGGTGGGCAAAGCAACAGCAGCGGCACAAATGGCAGTAACACCAGTGGCAATGGACAAGGGAACTCTACTACAAATCAAAAGGGAATTGGAAATATAATAAATTCTATACTTGGGCACTAAAACAAAAGATGGCTATATAGGTAGCCATCTTTTGTTTTACACATATTTCCGCCTATTGTGAATAATATAGCGAAACATAGGAAAAATTATTGGAGGAATATTGAGATGTCTGTAGAAATATATAGGTAGGGGGCGAATATTATGAAGAGTATGGATTACTTAAAAGAGCTTTCAAGGTTTGAACACCGTGGTTCAGCGACAAAAAATGAAAGAAAGGCAGCGGATTACATCGCAGAGAAGCTTAAAAGTTTAGGCTATGATGTGGGTGTACAGGAATTTAAAACAACACGAGACAATCTTTACATTCTGCCTCTTCAGTTTGGTATCCTTCTTTTCATCATGGGTGCGGCATCGCTTGTATACGATAAATTTTTAAATATTGTAGAGTTTATAGTTTCTCTTATTGCAGTGTTTTTGTTGATTTTAGAGTTAAGCGGCAGGTCTTTTGAAACGAGCATAATGCCCAAACACAGATCCAAAAACGTATTCACGAAATTTGAGAAAAACGACAAAAAGAAAATAATCATATCTGCGCACATTGATACACAAAAAGGCAGTCTGATGTTCAGTCCTAAAATTGTTGGTAGATTAAAAATGATTTTCAATATTGGCTATGTTGGATTTGCTTTGATACCATTAGGTATCGCACTTAAGTTGACGAACGTTTCTTTTGTATCAAACATTTTATTAGGATTCGGCATATTCATAACATTTGCAATGGTTGTGTTTTTGCTTATATGCCAGTTAGGTGGTAAATACACAAACGGTGCTAATGACAACGGCTCCGGCGTATCTTTGGCATTGGCAATTGCAGATTACTACGCAAATAATGTAGATAAATATCCAGATGACGTACAACTGATTTTCCTTTTTACAGGCAGTGAAGAGACCGGCGAAAGAGGAATGAAATATTTTTTGAAAAGGTACAAGAGATTATTAGACAGCAATACACAGTTTATAATACTTGATAATCTTGGAGCAGGAAAGCTAACATACCTCGAAGGAGAAGGGATGATCATATACAGGAAAGCAGGCAAAATGCTTTTGGACGTTGCAGATCTTATGGCAAAAGAGTACCCTAAAAATATGGTTCAGAAAAGGAGAAATCCGCTTTTACCCACAGATGCACTGCCTGTTTTAGCAAGTGGATTCGATGCTATAACATTTTTATCGATGGATGAAGATGGATCTATAAAAAATTATCATTGGTTTACAGATACAATAGAAAACGTGGATTCGAAGCTTTTAAGGTATGAAGAAAGCTTTTTGATAGAATATATCTTAATGGTTTCAAAGAGTATAAGCAATTTAAAAAACGTTGAAGCAATGAAATAGGAGTAGGATATACCTACTCCTTTGATTTATTGAAATAGCCTGTTAAGATGAATATTAAAAATATGGATAGTATTCCACCAATTATAGCTGTTGCTAACTGCGGGAATGTAAACGCTGCTGCAATTTTTTGAGGGACTTTGACACCAAACATTACAAGAATGTACTTTACGGAGGCTGTAAGCCATAAAAATTTCACAACTGCACCTACTATCATGCCTATGATGTTGTTTTTAAAAGAGGAAAAAAGCACCACGTACAGTGCATTGCCAATCATTATAAATGGTATAAGTATTGGAAATCCCATAAGTCCTACTAAAAAAGCGATGATTGGCGTCAAAAGCCCTATTGTGATACCAGACCAGATTCCGACAAAGTAAGCCGATACAATAAGCATCGCATTTACGATAGAACCTGTTATAAGCTGTGGCATCTTGATAAATTGCACGATTATAGTCAATGCCAGTAAAATAGCAGTCCTTGTTATGAATTTTGCATCAAACTTTTTAGGTGATGTGCTGTTTACCATGATATCACCTCCAACATTAATATATTTAACTATATTTTAACACTATAGTTTAATGTTGTTAAGCAATTATTAATAAAGTCTTAAAAACATTAATTATGTATTAAATCTCGCTTAAATCGATTGACGAAAGGCACTGCATAAGGTTATCATTTGTGTGGGGGAATAAATAAAAAATTGGAGGATTGATTATGAAAAAATACGGCTTATTGATAGCATTTGTTGTCATCGTATCAGTTTTTGCTGGATACATGCTTTACAATAATTCTCATACAGCACAAAGAGGAAATCAAGAATCACAAAGTCAAAAAGCTGCCACAAATGATAATTCGACTTCGCAGAATAATGCCACAGATGAAAATAAGAGCAGCAACAATGACAATAATAATGGTGATAAACAAGATCAAAATCCTGTTGCAGACAATCACAACATTGACTTGATAAATCAAATAGTTAGCCTTGCAAAAGAAGGAAAGGTTATAAATTGCGATTTTGTTACGGGTAAAACGACTATAGATGATATAGAAAAGGCATATGGCAATCCTGACAAGCAAGAGTACATTTCATCCGCAAAAGGAACTTATACGACTTTTACAAGCAAAAAACTTGTATTTGGATTTAATAAAGGAATGCAGGTTTTTGAGACGAGGTCATTTGATCCAAGATTACAAGTTATTTCAAGAAGCGATATTGAAAATGTATTGGGAAAAGCCCCATATAAAGCCACTATAAGCGGCACTCCAAGCCAAACTGTTTTAGGATATACGATGAATTCTGATTACAAGCTTGAATTTGTCATATCAAACACAACAAATCTTGTAGATCATGTAAATGTGCTGTATCCATCAGCAACAGTTAACTCTATGGCTGACGATCCTGGTCGCCAATGGTGATTTATCTTATTGCATTTTAAGAGTATTTGTAATAAAATATTGATAAATATATATTGTTATTGCAATGATGTGGAGTAGTAGGCTAAGACTTTTTCAGAGAGCCTTAGATGGTGGGAAAAGGCATTGTGTTAGCTGAACTCGCCATTGAGCATGCATATTAAAAGTATGCACGGGTTAACCGTTATATGAAACAAGTGGGCTTGCGTCAAAAAGAGTGGTACCACGGAAGTGAAGCTTTCGTCTCTTTGTGATGTGAAGCCTTTTTTATGCAAAAATATTAATAGGAGTGAGAAGATGGCTTATTCGAGAGATATTGATAAAAAATGGCAAAAAAAGTGGGAAGATACAAAACTATACAAGTTTAACCCAGAGAACATTGATAAAAAGCTGTACTGTCTCGAGATGTTTTCGTATCCATCAGGTGCAAAGCTACATGCAGGGCACTGGTATAACTATGGACCTGCTGATTCATGGGCGAGAATGAAAAGGATGCAAGGCTATGAGGTTTTTCACCCTATGGGCTTTGATGCATTTGGACTGCCTGCAGAAAACTATGCCATAAAGACAGGCATACATCCTCAGGATTCTACCCTTCAAAACATAAAGACTATGGAAAGACAGCTAAGAGAGATGGGGGCTACATTTGACTGGGATTATGAGGTTATAACCTGTTTGCCTGACTACTACAAGTGGACACAGTGGGTATTCCTACAACTGTACAAGAAAGGGTTAGCTTATAGAAAAAAAGCGCCTGTCAATTGGTGCCCAAGCTGTAAGACAGTCCTTGCAAATGAACAAGTTGTGGAAGGCACCTGTGAAAGATGTGGATCTGAAGTGACTAAAAAAGATCTGACGCAGTGGTTTTTGAAAATAACCGAATATGCAGAAGAACTTTTAGATAAGCTTGACGAGCTGGATTGGCCTGAGAAGACAAAGATGATGCAGAGAAACTGGATAGGAAAATCAGATGGTGCCGAGATAGAGTTTAAAGTCGACGGCAAAGACATATCGTTTAAAGTTTTTACAACAAGGGCTGACACATTATACGGAGTTACTTACGTAGTCTTGGCTCCAGAAAATGAAATAGTAGATCTCATAACAACAGATGAGCATAAGAGGAATGTAGAAGACTACAAGGAATATGCCAGAAAGCAAAGCGAAATAGAAAGGCTTTCAACAGAAAAAGAAAAAACAGGTGTATTTACAGGAGCGTATGCTGTTCATCCTATTACAGGTGAGAAAGTGCCTATATGGATATCCGATTACGTTCTTGCTACATACGGGACAGGCTGTGTCATGGCTGTACCTGCCCATGATGAGAGAGATTATGCATTTGCTAAGAAGTACGATCTGCCAATAAAGAGAGTTATCAAGGGGAAAGATGGAGTAGATGACTCACTGCCATTCGTAGAATACGGCATTCTTGTGGATAGCGGTGATTTTACTGGAATGAGCTCTGAAGAGGCTAGAATAGAGATAGTCAAGTTGCTTGAAAAAGATGGAAAAGGAACTCTTAAAGTAAACTACAGGTTAAGGGATTGGCTTGTATCAAGGCAAAGATATTGGGGTGCTCCAATTCCAATAATACACTGCGATAAGTGCGGACTGGTACCTGTGCCTGAAGAAGATTTGCCAGTTCTTTTGCCTTACAATGTGGAATTTTCTCCAGATGGTGAGTCGCCGCTTAAGAAATCTGAGGAGTTTATGAATACCAAATGTCCTAAATGTGGCGGCAAAGCATTGAGAGACCCTGATACACTTGACACATTTGTCGATTCATCGTGGTACTTCCTAAGGTATCCCGACAACAAAAATGAAAAAGAGCCTTTCAACAAAGAGCTTATTGATAAGATGCTACCTGTTGACAAATATATAGGCGGTGCTGAACATGCTTGCATGCACCTTTTGTACGCCAGATTTGTCACAAAAGCGTTGAGAGACTTAGGGTACCTTGACTTCGATGAGCCTTTTAAATCGCTTATACATCAAGGCATAATTTTAGGACCTGATGGAAATAAGATGAGCAAATCAAGAGGCAATACAATATCACCTGATGAGTACATCAATGAATATGGGTCAGACGTATTTAGAATGTACTTGATGTTTGGATTTGCCTTTACGGAAGGCGGTCCGTGGAATGATGATGGCATTAAAGCTATGTCACGCTTCATACAGAGAATTGAAAGGCTTGTAGATAAATTCATAGAGGATAAAGGCAAAGCAGGTAAAGATGAGATTTCAAAAGATGAGAAGGAACTTAACTATGTGAGAAATTATACGATAAAAAGCGTTACAGAAGATGCTGAAAAGTTCCAGTTTAATACCGCTATAGCAAGGATAATGGAACTTGTAAATGCACTTTATAAATACGATGCTGACGTAGAAATTAAAAATATAAGATTGTACGAGGAAACTATTGCAGATCTTGTAAGGCTTTTATCGCCATTTGCACCGCATTTTTCAGAAGAGATGTGGGAGAGATTGGGATACAGCTACTCAGTGTTCAACCAAAAATGGCCAGAGTACGATGAAAAAGCTTTAGTCAAGGATGTCGTTGAGATAGCAATACAAGTCAATGGAAAGGTAAGAGGACGCCTTGAAATTTCTCCTGATGCAAGTGAAAAGGAAATTCAAGATGAGGCACTTTCAGCAGAAAGCATAAAACAATACATCGACGGTAAAGAAATAGTCAAAGTCGTAGTTGTGAAAAATAGACTTGTGAATATAGTCGTAAAATGATAAAAGGCAAGAAAGTAATTCTTGCCTTTTACAATGTCGAATGATTGCTATATGTTAATAAAATAATGAATAATTATGAAAGTAAATCATTTGTATTATCTATTGACTTAAAATAGCTTTTTCTGCTGTATCAACTACCAACTTTGAATCATTTATAGCTTTTCTTGCGTCTTCTTCCGTGTATTCAAGTGTTGGAATAAAATCGATATCACCATAAAAGGAAAATTCCCTTTCTTTTCTAAGCCACTTAGATATCGAAGCAAGTTTATCTACTATTTCTTTTACTTCATCAGAGAACTTATCTTTATATTCAATTAATAAATATCCGACATCATGCTGTTTTGGCGGTTCAACTCCAATCTTTCTTAACATGCCTTTTAAAGCCAGTTCTACAGCCTCTTGTGCTTCTCTAATTACATCTGAATAAGCTTCTTCATTCATAAGAAATTCAATCATCTTAATGCGTGTTTATGCTTTTTGCAAGTAGCTTTCAGCAAGTGTAATATTATTCATATATGAAACACCTCATCATTTTTGTAATCCGGCTTTATTACCCAGTGCCATTTTTCATTATTTCCGACTCTATATGCACCCATTTTTTTAAGCTCAGATGAAAACTCAGTCAAATACTTTGAGAAGAAATCATTTTTATCATATAATATTTTTGCATCATTTATCATATCAAGAAAAAGCAAGCTGCCTATTTTTACTTCAGAAGGTGTTTTAATAATTGGAGATAATTCCGTATATATTCCTAGCTTTTTAAGTTTGTCGAGGTAATCATCTAATAATGATTCGACTTTAGCAAATTGTTGTATACGCTTTATTCTTCCGTCAGGAATATTTTCAGCAACAATTAATATATCTATATCAGATTCAGGGTTTGGCGTACCTCTTGCAACAGACCCGAAAATTACAAGGCTAATTAGATTATCACCATATACTTTTTGACATGCTGATTTTAAAAGATAAAGTATTTTATCAAAATATTCTATCATCAACCAGATTACCATCCTTTCAAAATCTCACAATTATTATAACATGTAATAACTATTAGAACAATCTATAATTATAGCATTGTAAAAATGCATTTATATGATATGACTTTCAAAAAGTATTATTCAGAAATGTTTTTATGATGAATTGGGTTATACTCACATGTGGGTACAAAAATTAAGGGAGGCTTGTGAATATAGTCGTAAAATAGGCAGTAAAGAACTGCCTATTTTTTAATCTTTTTTGTCTACACCGTTGCCTGCTTCAACTTCATCCACGATTTCATCTCTCATGCCGTGGATGCTTTCAAGTCTGTGACGGTTTTTCTCCTTGATTCTTGTGATTTTTTCTGGAGAAAGTTCTTCAGCATGCAATTTTAAGTAGTCTTCAGCTTCTCTGTAATTTTCTATCGTATCGTGAATCATATCCTGTAATTTTCCAACATTATCAGAACGATCGTCGGGCTTTGGAGGATTTTTGTAACGTCCTTTTTCCTCAGCCATCTCTATCACACTCCTAAAAAGTATTTTTCAAAATTATTTTTAACTTTTATATTTAATATATGTATTGAAATAATTAGAAAAGTTGATAGCGATTATAGTATAATAGGTTTTAGGCAAAATAATAAAAGAGGTGTTAAGATGTATAGAGTGGAGAAGCATATGGATAAATTTGAAACGTATAGGCTTCATGATTTAAAAAACAATTCGTTTTTTGAAGTCGTGCCGGAGCGTGGCGGTATAATAACAAGATATGTATGGGCTGGACAAGATATATTGTATCTTGACAAAGAAACACTGTACGATACCGAAAAAAATATAAGAGGAGGAATACCGATACTCTTTCCTATTTGTGGGTGCCTAAGAGATGAGAAATATACAATAGATGGCAGAGAGTATAATATGAAACAGCATGGTATTGCAAGGCTTTATAAATGGGATGTAGTTAAGACAGATGCTGATGATTCTGCATCAATAACATTAAAGTTTGAAAGCAACAGTGAAACAAAGGCGAAGTATCCATTTGATTTTAAACTTCTATTTACGTATATTTTAAAGGATGGGATACTGTCAATAAAGCAGCATTATGAAAATATGTCATCAGATGATATGATATTCTATTCCGGATTTCACCCGTATTTTAACGTTGTGGACAAAGATGATGCAGAGATATTAATAGATGCCGATACGTGTTATGATGTAATTGACAAAAGACATATTAATTTCGATAAAAAGATTGATCCCAAAAAAGCTGAAGTAAATCTTATTTTTGAAACGGAATCAAATAAATGTTTTTTAATAGACAAAAAAAGAGATATTAAAATCAGTCTTACATATGATGAAGTATTTAAGTATATTGTTGTGTGGTCGCTTCATGACAAAGAGTTTATATGTGTAGAGCCGTGGATGGCTAAGCCTGACTCTATGAATACAAGAGAAGATATTAAAATAATAAAACCAGGTGAGGAATTAAAATCTGTATTTACTATAGGTGTATCTAAAGAATAATATTTATGGCGTTTTATAAAAATATACTTAGTCACTAAGGTGCATAACTTAGCATAATATAATGTACCATAGAGATTACATGAGGTGTCAAAATGAATTTGCACTATATTCTTATAGCTTTCATATTAGTATACATTTTTATTACAGGATTTCACGATGAAGGAAATCTCATAGCTACGATTATTTCATCGAGATCTATCGGCATAAGAAGTGCCTTTATAACGGCATCATTAGCTCAATTTATCGGCACAGCTACTTTAAGCGCTACAATAGCATCAACGATCAGCAAAGACGTGCTTAAGCTTAAATACCTCACAATTGTTGGCAATGATCTTTATATCATGATATTTACAGGCTTACTTGGCGCTGTTGTTTGGAATCTTATCACGTGGTATCTAGGTATGC
>JASBVU010000582.1 GCA_029960905.1 Thermoanaerobacterium sp. | reverse complement strand
GTGACTGCATGAGCTATACCTGGTATTGACTCACCTTGTTGTGTACTTGTCGGTGATAACAAAGCTCCCGTTGCGATAAATAAAACTCTGTTGTAAATTCCGTTTTTAATCTGCTGAAGAAGCCAGCCATTTAAAACAACCGCTGAACATCCAGCTCCACTTCCACCGGAATGCACATCTTGTGATTCATCGTATATTTCTATTCCACAATCTTTATATTTATCTTCAATATTCATGCCCTCTTTACTAAGTAATTCCATTAAAATACTTTTCCCAACTCTTGCCATATCTCCAGTTATTATTAAATCATAATCATTTATTGTAAAACCCGTATCATTGAAATGTGTCATAATTGTATCTGCTGCAGCAGGTGCCATAGCAGCACCCATGTTGTTTGCATCTTTCATTCCTAAATCAACAACTTTTCCTGTTGTAACGTGTGTTATATAAGGACCTGTGCCTTTAGATGACAACAATGACGAACCCGAACCTGTTACTGTCCATTGAGATGTAAACGGCCTTTGGACGCCCTGCTCCAATGGAA
Source organism: Thermoanaerobacterium sp. (assembly GCA_029960905.1). GTDB lineage: Bacteria > Bacillota > Thermoanaerobacteria > Thermoanaerobacterales > Thermoanaerobacteraceae > Thermoanaerobacterium. The sequence goes on along the minus strand of JASBVU010000582.1, from coordinate 1,059 downwards.
ATCTATATTGTCTTTCAGCGGTAGAGAAATGACTAGATGTCGTAACAATAATATAATCCGCAAATCCTCCATCTATTAACATAGAAGCTATAGACAATCCTTCAGCCATTGTCGAACAAGCTCCATATAATCCAAATGTCGGTACATTGAACTGCCTAGCAGCAAAACTAGAAGTAATTATTTGGTTTAGAAGGTCTCCACCTATCAAATAATCAATGTCTGTAATATTTAAACTTGCTTTTTTTAGCGCTAAATTTACAGAGTCCTGAAACATTTTACATTCAGCTTTTTCCCAACTTTTTTCACCATAAGTATCGTCAGTCAATATCATATCAAAATAATCTCTTAGAGGTCCTTGTCCTTCCTTTGGTCCAACTATTGTACCAGACGATATAATAGAAGGTGGATTTGCAAATTTCACAGTTTGCGATCCCATTTTTTTTATTGCCATAGTAATCACCCTTTAAGAAAATAATATATAAGACCCACAATAATAGAAGTACCAACACCATAAACTATAACCGGACCCGCTATATTAAACATCCTTGAAGCTACTCCAAAAACAAATCCTTCTCTTTTAAATTCCATAGCTGGTGAAACAATAGAATTTGCAAAACCAGTTATTGGCACAACAGAACCCGCTCCTGCAAACCGTCCAATATCATCATAAATACCAATTCCAGTTAAAAATGAACCTAAAAAAACCATTATAATTGCAACGGGTGTTCCGGCTTGTTCTGGAGTCATTCCGCGATTTACAAACAAATTTAAAAAAAATTGACCAACATCACAGATTAATCCACCTATCACAAAAGCCCATAAAACATTTTTTAAAAGAGTAGGCTTTGGTTCATATTTTTGTGCAATATCTTTGTATTCTTGTTGTTTTTTTATATCCTTTTCCATTTTAATGCCTCCATAAATTGGTATATAGTGGGCACCTATTATGGTTGCCCACTTCTTATCTGTCTACTCTAAAAGCTATTTGAATATTTGCTTTGTATTCAACAATTTTGCCGTCTTTTACGTTGGCAGTCTGGTTTAACACTTCTATTCCAG
>JASBVU010000026.1 GCA_029960905.1 Thermoanaerobacterium sp. | reverse complement strand
TGAAATGCAAATCCTAAATATTCTGCATAACTGCTCAATTTTTTTAAAGTAGCAGCATCTGCACCACCCATTATCGCTCCTGCTAAAATTGAGGCTCTTATTAAAGCACCTGTTTTATGATCATGCATAAATTTCAAATCATATTCGCCAATTTCCTTGTTTTCTGATAGTAAATCTACAACTTGACCCGCTATCATTCCACGACATCCTGCCGCGCGAGCAATTTCGTCGGCAGCCTTTAAAATGTTTTGGCTTTTAGACGAGTTTAATGCTTGATGTATCAACACCTCAAATCCATAATTTAGCAAAGCATCACCAGCAAGAATTGCAATCGCCTCACCATATACTTTATGATTTGTAGGTTTACCACGCCTTAAATCATCATTATCCATTGCTGGCAAATCATCATGGATTAATGAATAAGTATGTATAAATTCTATTGCACACGCAACCGGCAGAGCGTCTTCTTTACTCCCACCCACTAGCTCACAAGCAGATATACAAAGTACAGGACGAAGTCTTTTCCCACCAGCAAAAACGCTGTATCTCATTGCTTCAAACAGGACTTCTGGTCTGTCGGTCACTGATAAAAATTCATTTAACCCTTTATTAATATATTCTATTTTTTCCCTAAGAATGTCATCAAACATCTTTGTCCTCCTCAAAATTAAATGGTATTTCTTCATTTTCATTAATAAGCATTGTTATCTTACCTTCAATATCATTTAACGCCTTATTCAGTTTCTGAGATAATGCTAGACCTTCTTTAAATAATTTAAAAGATTCCTCTAGAGATAGATTACCATTTTCTAATTTTTTTACAATATCATCTAACTTGTCCATACTCTTTTCAAAATCAATATTCTCGTTCATATTCTCTCACCTCATTGACAGTACAAAGTGCTTCGCCATCTTCAAATAAAAGATATATTCTATCATTTGCTGAAATATTTTTAGCTTTTGTGACTAAATTAATTTTGTCTTTGTCCATCGTCATTGTGTATCCTCGCTTTAAGACATTCAGCGGACTTAAAGCATTTAATTTCTCTATAAGACTTACATATTGAAGTTCTTTGTCTCTTAATATTTTATAAATGCTGTCTTCCATAATTCTATTTAAGGTGTCTAAGCGTTCTTTCATCTGTTTATTTTTGATAATTGGGTTCTTGCTTATTATCAACTTCTTTAGATTGTCAAGGCGATGCCTCTTTTTATCAATTATTGACAACATATAACGATATAAACTTCTTTCATAATTTTTAATTTTTTCGTTATAAAAATTGACATCAGTTACAGCCAATTCCGCTGCTGCAGATGGCGTTGGTGCTCTTAAATCCGCAACAAAATCAGCTATCGTAAAATCAGTTTCATGCCCTACAGCAGATATTACAGGTATTTGTGAATTATAAATGGCTCTTGCTACTATCTCCTCATTAAAAGGATAAAGATCTTCAAATGACCCGCCACCTCTGCCTAAAATAATCAAATCAATATCACTTCTTCTATTCACTTTTACAATAGCTTCTACAATTTCTGATGAAGCTTTATCCCCTTGAACTAAGATCGGAACCACCATGATGTCTATCGACGGCTTTCTTCGCCTCAAAATATTTATAATATCGTGAACAGCCGCACCTGAAGGTGATGTAATCACTGCAACTTTTTGTGGGTTTTTAGGAAGATTCTTTTTCTTATTTGTATCAAACAAACCTTCATTTTTAAGCTTTTGTTTTAATTTTTCAAAAGATAAAAAAAGAGAGCCTAATCCCTCAACTTCAATATTAAAAACATGTAATTGAAATGAACTATTCTTCTCATAAACGTAAACTCTACCTGTTACAATTACAGACATGCCATTTTTTACTTCTACATTTATGTCATCAATATAATCTTCAAAAACAACGCATTTTAAAGAAGAATACTCATCGACTAACGTAAAATACAGTGCTTGTCCTCTAAAATGCAAATTCGATATTTCGCCTTTTACCATTACATGTTTTAATATTATATCACCTGCAACTACATTTTTTAAATAATCATTAACTTGTTTTACCGTGAGAGTTTTTAATAACATTTTTATATGCCTCCAATGTATTTGACAAAACAATAGACGTCGTCACAGGGCCAACTCCGCCAGGAACAGGTGTTATATAGCTGCATAAACCTGCAACACTTTTAAAATCACAGTCACCGTATATTTCTCCATTGTATTCATTTATTCCGGCATCAATTAATATAGCACCATTTCTTACCATATCGCCATTTACAAGATTTCTCTTTCCTACTGCTAATACTAACACATCAGCCGATTTAGTATATTCTCCTAAATTCAATGTTTTAGAATGACATTGGGTAACCGTCATATCAAGATCCAGCATCAACTTAGCAACTGGTTTTCCCAATATGTTGCTTCTTCCAATAACAACAGCATGTTTTCCAGTGTAATCAACATCCAAGCTTTTTAAAATCGTCAAGATTGCATAAGGTGTACACGGCAAATAGAGAGGATTACCAGAAAATAAACGTCCCATATTGTACGTTGAAATGCAATCTACATCCTTTATAGGATTAATAAGATCATAAATTCTTTGTGCATTATATGATTTTGGAAGAGGCATTTCTATCATTATACCGTGAACACTATCATCTGTATTCAGCTCATTTAATTTTTCTAAGAATTTATTTTCCTCATCATCAGTAAAAAAATATGTAGTTGCATCAATACCCACATTTGCACAAGCTTTAAGCTTAGTATTTGCATATATCAATGAAGCATCGTCATTTCCGGCGACAAGGATCGCAAGCTTAGGGTGATAATTTTTCTCATTTATCTCAGACTTTACTTTTTCTCTGATTGATTTCGCAATATTCTTACCATCAATCACCATTTGCATCACCATCTATAATATCCCTTACTAAATTTCCTAAAATTCCATTTATAAAAGCTGGCGATTTTTCTGTACTGTATTTCTTGGCGATTTCCACTGCTTCATTAATAGAAACACTACTTGGTATGTCAGTAGAATATAGTATTTCGTAGAAACTGCACCGCATTATTGCTAAATCAATCTTCACTATTCTATTAATATCCCAATTCTTAAGGTACTTTTTAATCTTTTCATCAATATTATCAACATTTTTAATTACCCCGAAAAATGTATTTTCTATATAATCTTTTTCATCTCCAGGATCGTTATCATCAAGAAATTTATTAAAAATTTCAGAAGGCTCAGACTTTGATACATCGTATTGATACAATAGTTTTACTAACCATTCTCGAGCTTGAGTTCTATTCACATTTTTCAACTCCTCTAATTGTAATTTGTTAATTTCATTTTATCCATTAAAATTAACCCTCTGCATTAAGAGGGTTTAAATATCATTTATTTTCTTTTGGGGGTTCTTTAGATTTTTGTTCTTTTTCCATATTTACTCCTTGAACATGTATGTTTACTTCTACCGCCTTAAGTCCTGTCATTGTTTCTATCGCCTTTTTAACATTTTCTTGGACATTCCAAGCTATTTCAGGTATTCTCACACCATAGTCAACTACGATATACAAATCAACAGCCGCTTCTTTTTCACCAACTTGGACTTTCACACCTTTTGATAAGTTCTTCCGGCCCAACATTTCAGTTATTCCATTAACAACTCCACCACTCATTCCTGCAACACCAGGAACTTCCGTAGCAGCTAACCCCGCTATAACGGCAACAACATCATCAGATATTTTAATCGTTCCAAATTCAAGCTCTTGGCTTATATTTTCCTCCATAATAACACTTCCTTTCAATAGATATTATATCAGACAATCAAATATTTTACAATTATGACTAATTCATTCTATTCATTATTTTTATGTTATCAAGAGGAAAACCTGTTTGCTGTGATACAACATCTTGTATTTTTGCAACTTCCTGTGCTGATAACTTATCAGCTTGCACTATGACATTAGCAGTATTGTTGTCAATTAAAACTATAGCATCCTGAAATCTTTTCGCCTTAATCAAATTTTCTAATATCAATTCTTTCTGATTCGTCTCTGTCAACTTGATAATTTGTTTTTGCGCTTCATCCCGAGTTTCCTGGCTTGTATTCTTATTATTGACTATTTCTTGCAAAGCTTCTAAACTACGGCTTCTATTAATATCTCTGTCCTGCCTATATGAAGCAAACAATCCACTAGATAGTGCCGTTGCTGCTTCAGACTGCTCATTTGTAGATGAAGAATTCGAAACCTTGCTATTATCCATCAATTGCGAATTTAAACTGCTTTTGCTTGAAGCATTTTTATTGATTCCGTTTTGATAATTATAATTGATTACAAAAGCTATCGCTATAAGCAAAACCAATGATGCTATCGCTATAGATTTTTTCTTTAAATACATCATAACAACAACCTCCTAAATTTTATTTTGAAGATACAACTTTAACCTTATATGCTGGAATGCCCAATGCCGTCTCAACGGACGTCATAAGTTCATATTGAACATTTGGATCTTTTGCACCATCAGCCACAACAACAACACCCCTTACTTCAGGCATCACTTTTTTTAAAATCATCGGTTGATTTTCTCCACTGTTGTTTTGTGAAGTAACAATTTTATTATCTGTCTCGCTTTGAATGGTTGTTCTTGTACCTCCATTGCTGTCCTTCTCATTGGTAGTAGTCTCTGATTGTACTGTATCCATAGCAGCTACTACTTCATCATCAGAATCTAAAGTAACTAACACATCTACATTGCCAGCTCCGTGAATTTTTGATAGTATTTCTTTTAATTCTGATTCTAATTTACTTGCATAATCATCATTTGTAATTTGCTTTTCAACCATTTGTTTATCTGAATTTTTATTTGTTGGTTTAGGCTTAAAAAAGATGCTAGCCCCAATCAAAATAATCAAACCAATAATGAAAATTACAGTCAAATCTTGTATAGTCTTATTATCAGCTTTTAAAACTTTTTGCTTTAGTTTATTAAAATCCACAATTTATCCCCCTTTCATTTTATCTTTCCTCTATAGTTATATTCTTTAATGGCACATTATAGAATTTACTTATATCGTTTTTGATGTCATCAAATTCACTTGTTTTTTCATTCGATTTACTTACATTAATTGAAATACTTCCACTGTTTGATATTTCATTTTTATTGTTAATAATTATTATATGAATTTCCTTTACTAATCCGAAGCTCTTATCATTTAAATCATCAACTATTGACGATTCTACTTCCACATCTGAAGCATTTATCATCGACAGTATTCTTTCTTTTATCTGATCATTAAGCCTTTTCTTGTATTCGTCAACTATAAGTTTATTTCTTTCAATCTCTGCTTGTTTAGTCATCCCACTTATATCTACACTGTTATAGTTATACTCTCTTTCCAAGGCATTATTTATATTGATACCATTTTTAAAAAATCCTAAAACTGGATTTATTATTGCAATCATAATCGTCAAACCTATTACTACTTTTACATACTTTTTCATACTTGATGATGGTATTAAAAGCTCAAATATTATAGCCAATATTGAAATATACGCTATTTGAATTATCCAACTTTTTACAGCTTCCAAGCAATTCAACCCCTTTATATTCATCGCATCATAACGCTGATACTTGATGCATTTATTACGGCTGTTATGGCTAAAAACATCATTACAGCTACAGATACTAACGCAGCAAACACATATGCCACAGATGTTGAAATATCAGATAAAAAATCAACTATTTTTTTGTCAGCAATCGGCTCTACAACCGCGGCAGAAAGTTTGTATATGACCATTACTGAGAATATCTTTATAATTGGGACTATGACCATTAAAACTATGGCTATTAATCCAAAAGTGCTTATTGCACCCTTTATTAGAAGCGAGGCACTCATTATTGTATCTATGCTGTCAGATAATATACTACCGACAACAGGTAGAAATGCCCCTACTGCGTATTTAGTTGTCCGCGAAATTACTCCATCTGCCAAAGATGATGTAATACCTTGAATCGTTAAGACACCTATAAAAATGCTTAATAGTATTGAAATTGACGCCGTACAAATTGTTTTAAAAAAATCGGCAAGTTTATTTAAAGTAAATCTATCAGATATTCGACTTATTATTCTAATGGCTGTCATAAATAAAATTGCAGGAAGAATAAAGTCTTTTATTTCTTTGGCTGTAAATTCAACAACCATTATCAATGCGGGCTGAAAAAACGAAGCAGACACAAAAGCTCCAACTGAAGCCAACATGGTAATTAAAACAGGCAGTATTGCCTGCATAAAATTTACCATACTATCTATCGCATCTTTGCCGATGTTTAAAACACTTGTAAAACTTTTAATCGCAACTATAACTAGAACAATGTAGACAGCCATATGGGCAATCTGACTTATGCTTCCATTTTCAAATGAATTTTCTAAATTAGTCAATATAGCACCAATAATCGCTAATAGTATAAGCTGTATCAGAATTTCAATGGATGCTTTGACTTCGTTGAAAAAAATATTTAATATACCATTAAGAATGTCTTTTACACTAAATGTCTCCTTTCCATTTAAAAGATTGTACAAATATGTCTTAATGTCTGTTATTTGAAATACATTGCCATTCTTTTCATTTATTCCTTTAATCAATGAGTCAATTTGGCTCGTATCTGCACTACTGATTTGGCTGTACAAATCGTCTTTTGTGTCAGCATAAATCTTTATTGGAAGCATTGATATTGTCATTAATATTAAAATTGAAAATAAGACTTTTCTCATGTTTTTCACCTCACGGCAGTATGGAGACAATAGTGTCCACCAATGCTATAATAATTGGAAGAGATAAAAAAATGATTATTATTTTTCCTGCCAACTCAATCTTTGTAGCTATATTCTTTTCATCTGCATCGTTTGAAATCTGAACTCCTAATTCTGCAATATATGCAACTCCTATTATTTTGAGGATTGTTTTTACGTAGATGCTGTTTATGCCGCTTTTATCTGCGATCGTGTTTAAAACCGTTATTATATTGCTGATTTTGGGAATAATGATAAAAAATATAAGTATGCTTGCAGATAAACTTATTATAATCGCAACATCTTCGAAATTCTCTCTAAACAGCGAGAGAATTATTACACATATAATACCAATTGCTACAATCTGAATAATTTCCATAAAAGATTTCCTTTCGTTTGTTAATATGCTCAATACAACTGGAATATTGTTTTTACAGCAGTAAATAGATTGTTGATCATTGTAATCACCATCATCAGTACTACTACTACTCCTGCTAATGTAACCATCATTGCTTGTTCCTCTCTCCCAGATCTTATAAGAATTTGATTAAGAACTGTAACTAAGATTCCGATTGCAGCAATCTTGAAAATTATATCTATGCTCAAAATCCTTACCTCCCCTTATAAAAATATGATTACTACTGCAACTCCTATCAATATGCCAAGACTTTTATACAATCTTTCATTTTTTTTGCTTGACTCTTCAGCATCAAGAAGCTGTTTTTTTAATAGCTCTGAAGCCAATTTAAAATTTTTCTCTTGACTATATATGTCTGAGTTTCCAAGCCCTTTGCCGAAAGATTTTAATATTTTTATGTCATCTTGGCTTAAATTTATGTTTCCAACTTTATCAAGTGCAATTTCCCATGCTTCACTAGCCGTATACCCTTCATTGGAGTTTAAAATTTGAGATACCAATAAAAAAAATCTTCCTACACCTGGTTCTGACGTTTCGGACAACTTGTTAAATGCTTCAGATAATGTTATTTGGCTGTACGTTATTTCAGTTATGAGTAAATTTAGGTTGGATAAAAAAGATCTTAATTCTTGCCGTCTTAATGTATATTTAAGTGATTTCATATAACCAATCAGGGTAGATGAAATTAAAACCAGCACCATTCCAACTATTTTCAGCATATCGATCGACATTCCTTTCTATAAGGCCCTTTAAAAATCGCATTAAAATCTCTGTCAAGAATGACGTCTATGGTACCCGCTCCTAATTTGCGGCTTAAAATTACATACCTGTCAAATTCTCTATTGTCCAACATATCATCGATGTGCTTTTTTCTCATTACATCCTCTACGTCGTTTCCATGAACTGTTGTAATTATACTTACTCCTGCATTAAGTGCTTCGTGAATAGATGCGATATCTTCGCTTTTCCCTATTTCATCAGTTATTATGACTTTTGGTGACATAGACCTTATCATCATTAAAATACCGATATGTTTTGGGCACAAATCGAGCACATCTGTGCGGTATCCCACATCATTTTGCGGAATCCCTTTAAAACAAGCAGCTATTTCTGATCTTTCATCTACAATTGATACTTTCTCTCCCTGAAAATTCAATTCAGGTATTCCATTGCTAATATTGCGAGCTATATCTCTTATTAGTGTTGTTTTTCCACATTGTGGAGGTGAAATTATCAACGTGTTATACACTATGTCTGGATACTTGACAATGTACTTCATAATTTCATCTGAAGAACCAATGCACTGACGCATTATCCTGTAATTAAAACCTGACACATTTACAATGGTTTTTACAGATTCACCATCAAGGATACATTTTCCACATATTCCTACTCTATAGCCACCTTTTAACGTTATATACCCATTTTTTAATTCATTCTCAAAGGCATATATGGACGATTTAGAAATAAGCTGCAATGCTTTTTCACAATCTTCATTTGTTACTATATACGCTAAATTTGGAGAATTAACTATATTTCCATCAGCAGATAAAAACCTTTCTTGATTATTTACGTAAACCATCAATGGCTTGTCAATCCTAAGCCTTATTTCCTCCAAACCCTCTTTCAAATAATCATTTAACTTGATAATTATGTTTCTAATGTTCAATGGCAGAGAATACAATAGATCATCGTAGTTTTTGCTTTTGTTTATCATTACATGTCCTCCTCTCTACAAAAATTATATTTAGAAGCATAAGTATTTATGAATAAAAAAAATGCCCACTAAAATAATTTAGTGAGCATTTTTACGTTATTTAATTTTTACATCTATTCTTTGTCATCATCTTCATATATTATTACATCTTTTACGTTAACTGTCTCATTGCAATGTGGGCAGACAATTTCCGTATCTTCATCGTCTAAAAGTTCGTCTTCTACACTCATCAACATGTGACAGTGTGGACATTCAACTTCAACATAATCGTACTCATCATCAGATTCGTCATCGTATATTTCATCTTCTACTTCTGACAAATCTTCATCAATGGCACCTACGTAATCATCAAGCTCTGATTGTGAGGCCTCAAGATCATTAATAGCATCTGCAAAGTCTTCCAGCGCATCAATGATGGCAATTAACACTTTGCCTTCTTTTGATTTTTCATCAATTTCTAATCCATCTACTAAGCCTCTCAAATAGGATATGCGCTCATACAAATACTCCATCTTACATACCTCCTCCTTTACTATTATTTTTTAAAAGGTGCAAAACTATACTCTCTCTAGATACTCTGATGTCCTCGTATCTATCTTTATAACATCACCTTGATTTACAAATAACGGAACTTGTATGATAGCTCCTGTTTCAACTTTAGCAGGTTTTGAACCACCTGTTGCAGTATCACCTTTAAATCCAGGTTCTGTTTCAACAACTTCTAACTCTACAAAAGTAGGAGGTTCTACAGAAAAGGCCTCACCTTTATAGAATTTTATTGTTGCTATCATATTTTCTTTTAAAAACTTCATGGCATCTTCGACTTTATCGTAATTTAAAGGAATTTGTTCGTATGTCTCGGTATCCATAAAGTAGTATAGATTGCCATCATTGTAAAGATACTGCATATCTTTTCTTTCTATGACTGCCTCGTCAACTTTTTCAGTGGGGTTAAAAGTTCTCTCCACAACAGCTCCTGTTATGACATTTTTTAACCTTGTTCTAACGAAAGCAGCTCCTTTTCCAGGCTTTACGTGTTGAAAATCCACAACCGTAAAAACTTGACCATCAATGTCAATAGTCATTCCCTTTCTGAATTCTCCTGCTGATACCAATTAAAATCCCTCCATCATTAGTTAAACTTCAATTAATTCCTTTGGCGAATTTGTCAAATCTATAACGCCATCCTCTTTTAATAATACCATATCTTCTATTCTAACGCCAGAGAAATTAGGAATATATATCCCCGGTTCAACTGTAACAACCATACCGGCTTTTAATAAATTTGTTTTCTTGGGCCCCATAAAAGGATTTTCGTGTATCTCTAAGCCTACACCATGGCCTAATGAATGCCCAAAATAATCACCATAACCTTTATCTATGATTACTTTTCTTGCAAGATAGTCACCGTCTTTTTCTATCATTCCTGCTTTTAAATTATTAATTGCATTTATCTGTGCTTCTAAGACTATATTGTATATTTCTCTTTGTTTGTCATTCGCTTTTCCTATGACAACAGTTCTTGTCATATCGGAACAATACCCATTTACTTTGCAGCCATAATCAAATGTTACAAAATCACCGTTTTCAATGATTTTATCGGAAGCTTTTCCATGTGGCATCGAAGCTCTCTTGCCAGAAGCAACTATAAAGTCAAACGACTTGTCTTCTGCTCCAAGCTTTTTCATGTAATATTCCATTTCTAAAGCTACGTCTTTTTCTTTCATCCCGGGCTTTATAAAACTCAAAAAATATTTGAAAGTTTCATCTGTGATGTACTGCGCCTTTTTGATGTTTTCTACTTCTACTTCATCTTTTATTTCTCTTAAAGATTCCACAAATCCATTTTCAGGTTTCAACTCTACTTCTAAAATGTCTTTCAATTTATTGTACTGCTCATAAGTAATGTAATTGCCTTCAAACCCCAGTTTGCTAATCCCCATCTTCAATATGCAGTCTTTTATTGATTCGAAAATATCTGATTTATGTTCTACTATTTTAAAATCTTTAATTTCATGTGAAGCTTGCTCCGTATACCTTGAGTCTGTGATAAAGTAGGATTCATTTAGACTTATAATGGCAATGCTATCATCACCTGTAAAGCCAGTCAAATATGTAACATTTACAGGTTTAAAAATCAAAAAGCCATCCAATCCTTTTTCACTTAACAATTTTTTCGCTTCATTTAATCTGTTTTTCAAACTATCACTCCTTCAAATTATCTTCTAATAACTTAAC
>JASBVU010000581.1 GCA_029960905.1 Thermoanaerobacterium sp. | reverse complement strand
ACAAGCGTTTAGTATTGGTGATAGGGGTACTTAAAGATAAAGATGTTGACGGTATACTTGATAGCATAACGCCCATCGCGGATATGATTATAACCACCCAACCAGACAGTTACAGGGCATTGGATGCCTATGAATTGGAACAAAAAGTAAAAATGCGGGTGAAATGTGACGTGATGGCTGTAAAAGATATAAAGGAAGCAGTATATAAAGCAATAAATAGCGCTGAAGAGGAAGATATGGTGCTCTTTTGTGGCTCGCTGTATTTAATAGGCCACGTGAGAGAGATAGTGAGACATTTGACATGATGCGAGGTTTATGATAAAATTATACCGTTGCCGCTCGGAGAAGGTCTGTCATCACCTTCTACGGCGAGAAGAGTTTTTGGAGGTGCGAAGATGTACGCAATTATTCAAACCGGTGGGAAGCAGTACAGAGTCCAGGAAGGCGATGTATTAGAAGTTGAAAAGCTAAACGCTGAACCAAATGATGTGGTTGAGTTTAGTGAAGTCTTAGCTGTGTCAAAGGATGACAATTTACAAATTGGCAGTCCGTATGTGGAAGGCGCTAAGGTGCAAGCCAGAGTGTTGGAACACGGTAAGGGCAAAAAAATAATCGTGTTTAAATACAAGCCTAAAAAGAATTATCGCAGAAAAAAAGGGCACAGACAGCTTTTTACGAGAATTGAAATTCAGAAAATACTTGTCTAATAACTGATATGATAGAGGTTGTTATAAATAGAAGTTGCGATGGAAAGATATTAGATTTTAAGGTTACAGGACACGCTGGATATGGTGAATACGGAAAGGATATAGTTTGCGCAGCTGTTTCTGCTGTTGTACAAACAGCACTGTTGGGTGTGAAAGAACTTACAAAGGCACACGTTGAGAAATCTGTAGCTGAGGGAAAAATTGTTTTTAAGATAATAGAGGTTTCGTTTGAAGATAGGGTGAAGATGGACAGTATACTCGAGACTATGGTACTTGGTCAAAATGTGCGAAGGGTACGGTAAAATAAAGTTGACGATAAAGGTGGAGATATGTGAATCTTCAGCTTTTGCCCATAAAAGTGTTGGAAGCTCGAAACGGAAAGGCAGTCTAAAAGGCTTGGCGTCAAGAGAGCAGATGGTCAATTTGTCAAGGCGGGTAACATACTGGTAAGACAGAGAGGTACAAAAATACATCCGGGTAACAATGTCGGAATGGGTAAAGATCACACTCTTTTTGCATTGATAGACGGCATTGTATCTTTTGAAAGAAAAGGCAGGGACAAGAAACAGGTAAGTGTTTATCCCCAGGTTGCGACGGTTGAAGGTTAAGCTGTAAATAATATATATTTGTAAAAAAGGCTCTGCTCAGCAGGGCTTTTTTTACAAATATTTTTTGAGGCCCAAAATAAGAAAGTAGATGGAAGTGAGGAAGTGAGCGTTTTGGATGATGAAGAAATGATACGCATATACAGGCAGCAGCGGCATGATTTTTTGAATTATATACAGATAATATTGGGATACCTGCAGATAGATCAAAAGGATAGAGCAATTGATTATATACATAAAATTATAAATGAAATAAATGAAGAAAGGAGTATTTTTCTATTAAATACGCAATCTATTA
>JASBVU010000580.1 GCA_029960905.1 Thermoanaerobacterium sp. | reverse complement strand
TAGCTTTACTTGACGTCAGCCAATATGAAGAACAAGCAAAAGAAGCAAAAGCAGCTCTCGATATGGCAAAATTAAATTACGAGCAAATCAAAAACGGACCTAAGGAACAGGCAGATATTGCAAATCTTAAGGTAGAACAAGCTCAAGCAGCTTACGATTTGTCTAATCTAATGGTCAAGAAAGGCATTATCACATCTCCTATTAGCGGTACGATTACAGACATATATTTTAACGTAGGAGAAATAGAGACTCCAGGCGGTAATATTGCCGAAATATCTGATCTAAACAATCTTTGGATTAAAATATACGTCCCAGAAAAATACTTATACAAAGTATCTCTTAATAAAGATGTAACAGTAAATGTAAAATCCATTAATAAGAATATAGGCGGCAAAGTTATATACATCTCTCCAAACGGTGAATTTACACCCAAAAATACTACTACAGAGTCTTCAAAAGAGGACATTGTATATGAGGTAAAAATACAAATAAAAGACCATATTAAAGAATTAAAGCCTGGAATGCTGGCAGATGTAACTATATGATGAAGGTGATAGAATGAACTACGTTATAGAATTAAAAGATTTGACAAAACGCTTTGGCAGCATCACTGCTGTAGATAAGCTTTCAATTAAAGTTCCATCAGGCAAAATTTTCGGCCTACTAGGTCCTAATGGATCTGGAAAATCAACAACGATTAGAATGATATGTGGAATAATAAAACCAACATCTGGTCATGGCACAGTCCTCGGCTTTGACATTGTAAAAGAAAGTGAAAAGATAAAAAAGTCCATCGGCTATATGTCACAGAAATTCAGCCTTTATGAGGATTTGACTGTTAAAGAAAATATGGACTTTTACTCTAGCATATATGGGCTTGACAAAAAAGAAGGAATCGAGAGAGAAAAAATTATAATCGATATGATGGAATTACACAATCGCGAAAACCAAATAGTCGGCACACTGTCTGGCGGATGGAAGCAAAGGTTGGCTCTTGGATGTGCGCTTTTGCACAATCCTAAATTCATCATACTTGATGAACCAACATCAGGTGTCGACCCTGTCTCAAGAAGGCTATTCTGGAACACAATAAAAAAACTTACATCAGAAGGGCTATCTGTATTAGTCACAACCCACTACATGGAAGAAGCTCAAGAAAGCGATTTTGTCGCATTCATGTTTAACGGCCATCTTTTGACGTTTGGCACACCTTCAGAAATCATCAAAGAAAACAATTCAAACAACCTTGAGGATGTCTTTATTAAATACGTCAATGAACATGGCGGTATGGACAAATTGTAATGAAAGGATAGTAGATATGAGTATTTCAAGGCTTTTTGCCATTATAAAAAAAGAATTTATACAGATAAAAAGGGATAAGCCAAGTCTAGTAATATCAATAATAATGCCTCTTGCTATGCTTTTTCTTTTCGGATATGCCGTCTCTACAGAAGTAGATCATATACCAATGGCAGTATTCGATCAAAGCAAGACGCAAGAAAGCCGGGATTTCATAAATGCTTATAGAAATTCACTGTACTTCAATCCTGATTATTATGTAAATAATATGGATGAACTTAACAATCTGCTTGATACCGGAAAAGTAAAAGCAGGTC
>JASBVU010000579.1 GCA_029960905.1 Thermoanaerobacterium sp. | reverse complement strand
AGGCTACCAGCGATGCATAAAGTGCCAAGCCAATCGGTATAAAAATTACCGGCCACCAATTGTACACCAAATCAATAAGAAGCTGCCATGGCATAAGATAATTTGCAGGCATAAATATCTTCTGCGGCAGTGCATACAGCACAAAAAACAACGGCGCAAATATAATAAGTTTTCTCATAAAAGTCCTTCTGTACTTTAAATTTTCCGATTTCAAAATATTAATCATTTTTTTCACCTCTCACTACATTAAAAAATAACTGTTCAATGTCTTGCTTTTCATCCATTGTTCCTTGGTATTTAAGTTTGCCATTACTTATAATACCTATCGTATCAACAAGCTTTGAAACTTCTGTTAAAATATGGCTTGATAATATTACTGTAATCCACATTTTCTGAAAAGACTTTATTAATTCTCGAAGATTCTGTATACCTATAGGATCTAAACCATTGGATGGCTCATCAAGTATTAACAAATCAGGATTTCCTAATAAAGCAATGGCAATACCTAATCTCTGTTTCATGCCTGTAGAAAATTGCGATACTAGTTTTTTACCTGTATCATTTAAATCTACAATTTTTAGAACTTCTTTAATCCTTTCATCATCAATTCCAATTAATCTTGCGTGAACCAAAAGATTTTCATGTGCCGTCAAATTCCCATATAGTGCAGGTGACTCAATAAGTGCACCAACTCTATCAAGATGTTCTCTTCGCCACCTCTCTCCAAATACATATATTTCACCTGATGTTGGATGCAGTAGACCAGTTACCAACTTTAATGTAGTAGATTTACCGGCCCCATTAGGTCCAAGAAGCCCATATATAGATCCTTTAGGAACTTTTAATGAAATGTCATCTACAACTAAGTGTTTCCCATAAGACTTTTTTAAATTTTTCGTTTCAAGTATATATTCCATAATATACCACCTTTCTTCCATCTTTTTGTTTGATGTTTGTATTATAAAATCAAATTATAAAGAATTTATAAAGAAATATTTCCATTTTCCTATTTAATTAATTTGCAAATAATGTTATAATATTATTAAAAGAAAATTATTATTTATTGATAATGGAGATGATTATATGAATCCTTTAGACTATGCAATCAAAATGGAACTAGACGGTGTAGATTACTACAATAATCAAGCTGATTTGAATAAAGACAATGAACTTTACAATGTATTTAAAGAGATGGCAAAAGATGAAATGACACATGCAGAAATACTAAAAAATAAAATGAATGAAATTACATTTGAATTAAAAGATGATAGGAATTTAGAAAAGGCTAAAAACATTTTTTTCAACGCAAAAAATTTTAAAACAAATATAAAAGACATACCAGAGCAGATTGAAGGATACAGGCTGATTTTAGATAAAGAAAAAGAAAGCATAGATCTCTATAAAAAGCTCTTAAATGACAGCAATGATGAAGAAGAAAGGGAAATCTTCAAATACCTCATAAAGCAGGAAGAAGAGCATTATGGAATAATCGAAGACATAATAGCATTATTAAACCACTCTTATGAATGGGTTGAATCCGCCGAATTTGGTGTAAGAAAAGAAGAATATTAATACATAAGGACAGGCTTTCACCTGTCCTTTTTAATGCTTTTTAATTGGATGT